>CACMHG010000010.1 GCA_902613475.1 K189A clade bacterium | reverse complement strand
CCATGGGTGTTAAGGGTAAGTCTGGGTTCAGCATGGTGGTCAGTACATCGACAAAGGGTACGTGAGCCGCCACGGCGCCGAAAAGTTCTGGCGCTTGATTGACGACGGCTCCCATCAGTTCGCCGCCAGCGCTGCCGCCGCCGATGGCAATCTTGCCGGCTCGTGTATACCCGTCACTGATCAAATGCTTGGCGCAATCAACAAAGTCATTAAACGTGTTGGTGCGCTGCTGCAGCTTGCCAGCGGTATACCAGTGGTAACCAAGGTCATCACCGCCACGAACATGGGCAATGGCGAAAACAAAGCCGCGGTCAAGCAGCGAAATCACGTTGCTGGAAAAACTCGGCGGTATGGCATGCCCATAGGCACCATAGCCATACAGATATACCGGGGCATTGCCGTTAACCAAGGTGTCTTTGTGCCGCACCAAACTCATCGGTACATGGGTGCCGTCGCGCGCGATTACCTGCAGCCTCTCGCTGACGTAGTCTGATGCCTCATAGCCGCCGGGGATCTCTTGCACCTTCAAACTTGTCAGCGCCTTTGTTTGCCAGTCGTAATCGAAGACCGTGTGGGGTGTGACCATGGAGGTATAGGCAAGCCGCAGGGTGCTCGTGCGGTAGTTTGGGTTTGTGCCTAAGTCGACGCTATAGGCAGGCTCTGGAAACTCGATTATATGGCTGTCATCGCCGCTAACAATTTGTATCTGATCCAAGCCATTGATGCGCAGGCAGACAACCAGCGCATCGGCAAAGGCCACATGGCCCATCAAATAGTGATTGGCATCGCCGGGCAAAAGCATCTGCCAAGACGCTTCCTCAGTTGAGGCCATTGGGGTTTCAAATAGATCGAAATTTGGGTGGTTGCGGTTGCTGCGAATGATCAGCCTGCCGGTTTTAGCGCTGTCTCCTTGATGCTCCACATCGTACTCGTGGCCTTCACGTCGGCCCTGAATAAGCTCTTGCTCTGCGAGCAGGTTGGCTCTTGGTACGAAACGCACTTCGCTGGTGACATGATCGCCGCTCGTAATGAACATAAGCTGCTCGGACTGGCTCAGACCCAGGCCCACGAAAAAGGCGTCGTCTTCCTCCTGATAGAGCAGCGCGTCGTCACCGCCAAGCAGTGATCGATACAGCGCTTTGTCCGGTCGCCAGTTTTCGTTCACCAGTCGATAGGCGAAACCGTCACTGTCTGCATTCCAAACCACGCTGCCTGCGCAATTTTCAATGGGAGTCGTGAGGGCATTGCCAGACGCTATCTCGATCACCTGCAAGATGAAGCGTTCGCTGCCGTTAGTATCCGTGCTGTAAGCGAGCTTCTTGCCATCTGGGCTAACGGCGAGGGCTCCAAGTCGAAAATACTCGCAACCCTCAGCGAGGGAGTTTTCATTAAGTAGGGTCTCCCAAACGTTGCTGGTATCTATGGTGCTTTGGCGCAGCCAGACCCGGTACTGATCACCCGCGTTAAATCGCCATTGATAGCGGTAGCCGTTTTTGTCGTAGGGCACGCTCTCGTCTTGTTCGGGCTTGCGCGCCTTTAGCTCCTCAAACAGGGTTTGAGTCAGCGTTTTGTGCGGCTCGTACCACGATTCGAAGTAGGCATTCTCCTCATTGAGATAGCCCAGTACATCTGAATCCTTTACTTGAGGATATCCAGGATCTTGCAGCCAAAAGTAGGGGTCCTCTAATTCGACGCCGTGATAGCTGTGTCGGTATGGGCGTCTGTCGGCGACGGGTGGTTGCTTTGTGCTCATGAATTGGGCCTGGCTCGGAGGTTGATAAAGCAGCGGAGCATTCACCAGCGCTTACACGATTGCAACGCAGCTGCGCCTTAAGCACAGTCGTCTCATCTTACTAGGAGGCTTCCAAGTCAGTGGCTGGCGAGAGAAGATGGGCCCTCATGCAAATCCTGTTGCCGGAGTAAAGCCATGGCTTACCTAGAACCCCTTGAAACAGAACAGCTAGCAGAGTTGAAACCGATTCTCGCCATGTCTGAGGCCACCATGGGGTTTGTGCCAAACAGTATGCTAACCATGGCGCACATGCGGCAGCTGCCCGTCGCTTTCTCGGTGCTCTTTGGCACGGTCATGGGCGCCGATGTCAAAGTGTTGATGGAGAACCTGATTAAGGTCGCTCCCGAGCAGAACGCCCCGGAAGAAAATCTACCCGCGGACCTGCTTCAGCTCGTCGCGTACTGCGTCAGCATCAGCGCTGGATGTCGCTACTGCCAAGCTCATACCGGACACAATACCGCGCGAATGAGCGACACCCCGGATGCACAGGCTGAAAAACGCGCGCAGGTATTGTCTTACGAGACCGCCGAGTGCTTTAGCGATGCTGAACGCGCGGCGATCGCTTTGGCGCTCGCTGCGGGCGAGGTGCCCAATGCCGCGACCCAGCAACACTTCGACGCCCTGAGTGAGCATTTTTCCAGTCGTCAGATAACGCAAATCACCTCGGTAATTTCAGCCTTTGGTTTTTTAAATCGCTGGAACGATACGGTGGCTACCGCACTGGAGGATCAACCAACAGCCTTTGCCCAGCGTGAGTTGTCCGCGTTTGGCTGGCAGCTCGGTAAGCACGGCTAGTTCCATGTGCGGCAGATTAAGTATTCACACGGCCCAGCTCACTCGGCTGCTGATGTCGATCATGCAAGAAACCTATCCCGGCGAGGACGACTACAATGTAGCCCCCATTCAGACCTTGCCGGTTATTCGCCGCGGCGCAGATGGAGGGCTTGAATGCATGCCAATGCGTTGGTGGTTGACACCAAGCTGGTCCCAAGCGCCCACGACTCAGTACAGTATGTTCAATGCCAAGGTAGAGACCGCGGCGAAGAGCCCTGCGTTCAAAAAACCCTTCCAGAAGCAGCATTGCGTGGTGCCGGTGTCGGGCTTCTACGAGTGGTATCGAAGCGCCAACGGGAAACAGCCCTTTTTGATCAATGACCAGGCCCAGAAGGGTTTGTTGCTGGCGGGCATATGGGATGCCTGGCGTCCAAAAGGCGGTGCTGGCGATGCCGCCCAGCTGCTTAGCTTCACCTTGCTGACGGCTGCGGCTCACGAAAACATGCGTGAGCTGCATCATCGTCAACCCATCTTCCTAACCATGGAGCAGGCCCTCAACTGGCTGGACCCGAGTAACGCCACAGAGTCCATGGCGGCAGATTTGGCGTCGACCCTGCCGGTGCCGCTGCAGATGACGCCTGTGAACCGAGAGGTAAACAACGCGCGCAACAAAGGTCCACGATGCGCCCAGGCCCTGGCACCGCCCTATGAAGTGAGTGCGAATATCTCCTTTAAGGCTGCAGATCTGAGTACCATGGAAAAGGCGAAACCGGTCGAACAGGAGAGTTTCATTGCTGATTCGTAAGGGTCTTTGGACTGCAAAGGGAAGCGTTGTTTTTGAGGGCAGCAGCCTCGGTGTGCCTACGGAGGTAGACCTAGAAATTGTTGAAGATCAGGACGGCATTACCCTTACCGGCAATATCGAGGGTGCAGGCAAGGGCGACGTATCGATACGCATCGGCGCAGATGAGGTTGGTACCTATGTGGTCGACGCGCGTATCGGGAATCTCGCCCTAGACGGTATCGCCAAGCTCGAAAGCGAACCTAATGTCTGCCTGCTTTGGAATGTTGGTCAAACGCAATCGGCGACGGTGAGCCTGTTCGTAGTAGATACGGGTATTGGCTGCCGTGGTTTTTTTCGTGAGGCAGGAAAAACCGTTACCTGGGAAATACTGTTTAGGCCGACCCAACAAGTCGTATCAGGCGACAATGTCGTGTCGATGATGCGGCGTCGATAAGCAAAGGAGCTTTCAAGCTGGCTCATCCAAGTATGGGGTGACCACTTGCGCACTTTGCTGTGCCAATACCTCCTGCAAGGCATCAAAATTAGCCTCAGCGAAAATAAGCCTCTCCCCAGCACTGTTGGCGATGCAGTAGAGAGTGTGGGACATCAGCTGAATATCGACATCGCCTCGCAGCTGTCCGGTGCCCTGGGCGAGACGTAGCAATTGGTAGTAGTAGCCGTCTCCGCTTTGATCCACCAATTCCATGACGCGGGCGCCACTTGCGCTGCCATCGCGGTTCGGGGCGAAGTAGCTGCCCAGCATATACAGCCACTGCGGATCTGTGGCTTGGATCTGCGCAAACCGCGATGCGTTAATCTCGTTGATACTGTCAAGCACATCGCCTTGATAGCTTTTGATGATCGCCAGCATCGCGTCTTCTGGCCCGACGTAGGTATCAACGATGAGCGCTCGAACGATCTCGGCTTTCGAAGGAAAGTAGTTGTACAAGGTTTGGTAGCTGACCTGGGCAGCCTTTGCGATTTGGCGCGTGGTGAGATCCTGCCAATTCGACGCCGCGGCTAAGGTCCTGGCAGCGCTTAGAATGGCCGTCCGGGTTTTTTGGCGGTTGATTTGTCGCAGCGACATAAAATTCCCAAAATTGGATCAGGTCAAAAAATAGATCGCATCCAGCTTCTTTGCAATTCCTCCATGCGCTGGCTACGCTGGCAAGGCACCGGGGTGGCAGCAGAGGGCATGATGGCGACAGGGTTACAGCGACGGTTTGTACAGGTGGGGCAAACACTCATCCGCTTGCTTGCTATCTTCACAATTAGCCTTTTCAGCCTCGCTGCATCGGCATCCATCTACGCCAGCGAAAAGCTCGACGTGGTCGCCTTGGTCACAAAATCCATTGATCAAACCCGCGGTCTCTCCTCCTACGCGGAAATGTCCATGCTCATCAAACGTCCGAGTTGGCAGCGTAAATCTACGTTGAAGGCCTGGACTCGAGGCCGTGAGGATGCGCTGATTCGCTTCGTTGCGCCCACTCGAGATGCCGGCAATGCGCTGCTCAAGCAGGGCGAGCGGATGTGGACCTTTACGCCCAAACTTAACAAGAGTATCCGCTTGCCCGGAGGCATGATGTCTCAAAGCTGGGCAGGCTCGGATTTTTCTTACAACGATATGTCGCGCAGTGATAAGTGGCTGCGGGACTACACCCTGGAGCATGTGGCCACCGAGCAAGATGGCGCGTTGGAGGTTTATGTCATCGATGCTGTGCCTCGCGAAGACGCGGCCGTGGTTTGGGGTAAGGAGCGGCTGCGCATTCGTGAGGATCTCGTACTCGTCGAAATGGCCTACTTCGATCAAGACATGCAGCCTGTTCGCCGCATGCAGTCACTGGACATTGGTGAGCTTGGCGGACGGATTATGGCGACCCGCATGCGCATGCAAGACGTGGCAAAACCTGATCAGTACACGGAGCTTGAGTACCTAGACATGGACTTTGACGTGGATGTGCCCGACCGCATGTTCACCCTGTTCTCGCTGCAGTCGGGCCGAAACCGTTGATACGACTCGCATGGCGTAACTTGCAGCGCAACAAGTCGCGCACCTGGCTTACCGCCGGTGGCATTGGCTTTTCGGTGCTGCTGGTGTCCTTTGCCATGAGCATGCAGTCCGGCAGCTACGAGATCATGATCGACTCGGCAACGCGCTATTTTTCGGGCCATGGGCAGGTCAGCGACGCCTCCTACATTGATCAACCCAGATTCGAACGAACCGTGCCTAACGCTACAGCACTGCAGGCAGAGCTTGAAACGATAGATGGGCTGTCGGTCATGCCTCGGGTACAGGCATTTGCCGTGGTCTCCATGGGCGAGAAGTCCTTGGGCGGCATGGCGATGGGGGTGGATTTCGCTGCGGAGACTCGGTTCTTGGATATTTACGATAACGTGATCGAGGGTCAAATTCCCCGAGCGTCTGATGAAGCGCTGATCGGATCGTCCATGGCCCGCAATTTGGGTGCGAGGGTTGGTGACGAGCTGATCGTGCTGGGTTCGGGCAAGCAGGGCGCCGTCGCGGCGGCCATCTTTATCATCGCGGGCATTGTCGAAACCGGTCAGGTAGAACTTGATCGTACTCTGGTGTTCGCGCCTATCGCTGGCGTAGCCGAAGCGTTTTACCTACAGGACGAGGCACACATGCTGCTGTTGATGGTCGAAAACCTCAGCCAGCTCGGTGCCATAGGGGCACAGATTGAAACCAAGTTGACCGGGCCCCTCGCGCTGCAAACCTGGCAGGAACTTATGCCGATGATTGAGCAGTCAATCGAACTCGATAAGGCCGGCGCCCAGCTTTTTTATTCGTTGCTGCTGATTCTGGTTGTCTTTGCCGTGGTCAACACCTTTGTGATGGTGCTCTTTGAGCGTACCCGGGAATTTGGACTGTTCATGGCGCTGGGTATGCGCCCTTGGCAGGTCATTGGCCAGGTGCAATTTGAGGCCTTGTTGCTCAGCCTGCTGGGGATAGGTCTTGGGCTCGCATTGGCCTTGCCGCTGATCAATTATCTGAGCGCAGTCGGCATTCCGCTGGAATATATGGGCGGTGAAGAGGCAGCGCGACAAATGCAAATGGGCTCCTTTGATCGCCTGTTTCCTAAGGCCACTTTGGCTAGCTTGTTGACAGCGCCAATGGTGATGATCGTCGGCACCCAGTTGGCTGCCCTCGTGAGCACCGTGCGGGTGCGAGGCATCCACCCCGTTTCGGCACTGCGGGTAGAGTAGCCATGCTGGGGACCCTAACGCTCCTATTTAACCTCAGTCTTCGCAACATCGTGCGCTATCGACGCCGTAACTTTTTCCTCTTTGCCGCAATCGCTGTGGCCGTTGGTGGCACCACGCTGTCTAACTCCCTCATACGCGGTTGGCAGGTAGACATGCTCGAAACTGCGGTCTCCGGGTTGAGTGGCCATATCAAAATGCAGGCGCCGGGCTTTGCCGATGATCCCAGCCTACAGCGCGCCTTTTCGGCAAGTACAAACGTCGTCCTGGACGATCAATTGCCCGTCGCGGGCATCGCCAAACGGATTAATCTGCCTGCAGTGATCAGCAGCGAGCGCGAAACCCGCGGTGTCGCCATGATAGGTATTGATCCGGCGGACGAGGCCATTTCGCTTTATCGAGATTTTGAGGTGAGCGGTGAAACCCTCGCCGGGCCAGACGATGGCCGGCTACTTATTGGCAAAGCGTTGGCTGAAACCCTGCAAACCAAGATAGGTCGCCGGGTGGTGATGATCGTAGAGGGTGCGGACGGCAAAAGTCGCGAGCGTGGTTACCGCATCGCCGGAGTCTTCGACTCACCCACGAACTGGCCGGAGGAGGCGCTGGTGTTCACCGGTTTGCAGGCCCTACAGGACACTCTTGCAACGGTCGGACTTGATAATCCCATCACAGAATTGTCTGTTGTCCTGGTCAGTGATGAGGACAGGCCCTCGGCTGCTGAGAAACTTAGAGATCAGCATCCGCAGTTGGTTGTGAAAGATTGGCGACAAATGCAGCCACAGATAGCGGAGATTGTGGATGTTGTAGACGCCACCATGGTGATCTGGTTCATCCTCATTATGAGCGCGCTAACCTTTGGCCTAGTAAATACGCTCATCGCCACGGTTATGCAGCGCACTCAGGAACTGGGGATGTTGCGCGCCCTGGGCATGAACAAACAGCTGCTGCTGATTCAGGTGGTCATGGAGTGTGTCGGCATCATGGTCGTAGGCGTCATCGCTGGTCTTATGCTCGGTGTGCTGCTGGTATTTGGGCTGGGCGAAGGCATCGATTTATCCGCGTTCAGCGAGAGTGCCGAAGCATTCGGTATGAGCACCTTTTTGAAACCCGTGCTGACCGTCGAGGACCTGCTGCTCTTTGGTGGGCTAAGCATGTTGGTGGGACTTTTCGCCAGCTTTTTCCCGGCCCGCCGGGCGCTGAAAATTTCGCCGTTGATGGCAATGAACAGGTAGTTAAGAAGGCAAGAGACAGCAGTTCCTGAGCCGCCAAAAAATGCACATGAATTGGAACGAACCACGATGAGCGACAACACAGCATCAGATACGCCAGTTGTGTACTGCCAAGACGTACAGCGCATCTATCAGCAGGAGAGCGTACCGGTGTACGCCCTGCGCGGCGCAAATCTCACCATTACGGCGGGTGAATTTGTCAGTCTCGCTGGCCCGTCAGGCTCCGGTAAGTCGACGCTACTGAATGTGATTGGCGGCCTGGACGGATTTGATGCAGGCGAGGTGACCGTAGGCGGCACGAGTTTAGGTGCACTGAACGCTAGCGAGCTGGCTCAGATGCGGCTAGAGAAAGTGGGCTTCGTCTTTCAGGCCTATAACCTGATTCCAGTGTTGTCTGCCCGCGAGAACGTCGAATTCATTCTGCAGTTGCAGGGTGTGTCCAGCCAAGAGCGACAAGAACGGGCCAACAGTGCCCTGCAAAGTTTGGGTTTGGGCGATCTGGGCGATCGCCGCCCGGGCGAATTGTCCGGGGGGCAGCAACAACGTGTCGCCATTGCTCGAGCCATTGTGACCGAACCAGTGCTGTTGTTGGCAGATGAACCGACCGCCAACCTGGACTCGAAAACCACGTCAGAATTACTGGAGGTTCTGCAGCAGCTCAATCAGCAACAGGGTATGACCATTGTGACCGCGACCCACGATCCCATCGTGATGAGCTACACCTCCCGTCAAGTCGCCATGATGGACGGAGAGATACACCAAGACAGCGCGATGGCTAGCTAGTCCAATGAGTTGGCCTAGTCCAATGAATTGGCCTAGTCCAATTCGCCCAACCCAATGAAGCGGCTGCCACTTTGCCTGGTCTGCTTGCTTTGTTTGGGAAGCGGCCAAGTTGTATGGGCGGAACCTGCCGTCGTCATTGGCAGTTTCTCCTCGTTAGAAAACGCCACCGCTCTGCAAAACATAGCGGCTGACCAGCGCCTTATCATCCGGGTGCGAGAGGTTCGCATTGTGCAAACCCGACGCGAGGGCCAGCTTTTGCATCGAGTGGTGCTACTGGCCCTAGAGTCTGCAGACACAAAGGCACTGCAGCAGACAGCCCAGCGCAATGGCTACGAGGGCGCCTGGCTGACCGATGTGGAGGCCGACGTGGGCTCCACGGCAGTACTAGATTATTCAGGCGTAGACCCGTTCCCTGCCGCAGAACGCGCGCGCCAGCAGCAAAGGGATGCTGATCCCAGGAAAGTAGCGCCAGTTACTCAAGAGCCTGCAAAGCCGCTATTGCCGCTTTATCGAAACGCAGAACAGGCTGCTCAACCCGGCGAGCGAACCTGGTGGGTAAGTGGTTGGCTACCCAAGGGTGAAACATCACTGACTTTTCGACTCAAGGGTTTTGCGAGCACTGCTGACCTACCGGCAACCGATTTTAGTCGATCTTACGTAGGTAGCCGAAGGGAAGACGGTGCGGTAGATCTGCGATCCATGCTACAGCACGAGGTGGGTAACTGGTCGTTTGAGCTAGCACACACAGCCCTGGTGCAGTACGGCAAAGGATTGTTCCTGGGTCAGATGGGCGGTGAGCAAATTGTAGTCAGTGATGACCTGCGCCTGATGAACCTTACCGAGGGCTTAAACGAGGGTAGCCGCCATCGCAGCCTGCATCGGCTAGACCGCTTGAACGCCCGGTGGCGCTCAGATCGATGGGCCGTGACGGTTGGGCGGCAAGCTGTAAGCTGGGGCAGCGGCATCGTTTTTCAGCCCCTAGACCCCTTCAACCCTTTTGCGCCGACGGCTGTGGATCGTGATTACAAAGCGGGCGATGACCTGATACTGGTCGAGCGTCTGTTTGATAACGGCCATGACGCTCAACTGCTGCATGTTTTTCGGCGCGATGCGCAGGATTTAGTAAGCGGCGAGGTGGCCAGTACGGCAGCAAAATGGCACGGCTACGCGGGCTCGGTTGAATTCGAGCTCATTGCAGCGCAACACTTTGACACCGAGTTCTTTGGCGTGAGCGGACGCATACCGGTTGGACCCGCTGTGCTGCGCAGTGATATCGCCATGCGTCGCGGCATCGGTCAAAGCCAGCAAAATGAGGATTGGGGTGTGCTTGGCATCGTCAACATCGATGTTGCCTTCCCATGGCGAGACGGCACCGTTTATGCCTTCGCCGAGTACTTTCACAACGACTTTGGGCTAACCGAGCTACCTAGCCCGCTTACGTCAGTGCCATTAGATTTGCAGGCGGGACTAGCGCGGGGAGAGTTTTTCAACCTAATGCGCGACTACGTGGCGGTGGGCGGCAGCTTCGAATGGCATCCGCTGCTGACGCAGCAGTTGACCGTCATTACGAATTTGCATGACAGCAGCAGCCTGCTACAGATGCAGTTCGCCTATGACGTTGGGCAAAATCAAAATATGCAGTTGGGGTGGATTGGCTCGACAGGTGGCACTGGCGATGAGTTCGCCCCGATTTCTGTGGGCGCGCTGCCAACGGGCCAGCCAATTACCCAAGGCGGTGGTGATCGTGTTTACCTGCGTTGGGCGGGTTATTTTTAGTAGGTTGTTGGTACAGGCTTTACTGTTAGGTAAGAAATCCAGTTTCCTGCGCGTCGGACAATACCGCTTGGGCCATGTCGATACGCTAGCGCGCTCGCGTAGGCATGCTATCCCAATAATAGGCGATTGCACCGATCGCAATGGCTAGTGCCCATGCACCGTGTAAATCGACGGTGGGGTCGCCTACTCCCAAGCTGCCAAAGTCGAGAACGCCCGCTAGGCCGTCGCCGTTAACGAGGAGGTTCTCTGCCACAAGGTCCGCGTGGAACCAGGCAGGCGCTCTCCTCTGGTAGCTTTTAGCCTTGTGCATGGAGTGCTCCCAAACCCTGGTGACCAAACTCAGATCCAGGTCCAGGCCTTTGTGGTTCTTGCAGTACGCGATGTTGCGCATCATTTGATTGTGAATGTTGGCGAACGGTTCGCCCCGGTAACTTTGCAAGGTCGGGTCAACAGTGGCGCTGGGTGGTACGGGTATTCTGCGCAAGGACAAAATGACGGCGGAGAGATCGCGAGCCAACTGACGCTCACCTGGCGTATCTTCTTGCTCTGAGCTGAAAGAATTCAGGGCAGTACCGTCAATCCACCGCAAAATTGACCATCGTTCAGGAAACTTGTTGCTTGCCTCCACCAGCCTCAAAACATCGGGCACAGCACAGGGTATTGAAGGGCCAATGAAAGGTAACCATCGATGTTCCTTTGCAATGCATTCTCCGCCACCTGGCTGACGGGGCAGGCGCAGCAGGAATTCATCGCCCATGCGGAACAGCACATTTGTGGAACCTGTGTTATCGAGTCTAGTTAGTGGGAGTTCGGCGAAGCGTGGAGCATGCGCAGACAGCAGGTCATGTGCGAGTGCGTCAGAAATGCTGAGTTCGTTGGCATGAAGCTTTGCTCTCATGAGACTTACCCCAGTTGAATAGAATCGCCACGGTTTCGAAGTAGAAGGGCTTCTGCGACGTTATGCGACGCGGCAAGGTGAGTTAGCGCACGCGCTGATGATGGCGCGGTTAAGGTAACCGCGCGTTGTTGAGTTTGCCGCCTAGTTAAACCGATACCGGTGGTTTTGACTCCAGCATGTTCAGTGCCACCTCGTCGGGAATGCCCATGGTGGCCTCGTAGTGTCCGGGTGGGTAGTTGGTCATATGCGGGCCGGTACTTGCCTCGTCTATTACGGGTTGAGTGACGGTGCCACCGCTGCTGTCAAACGCGGCGGGATTTTTGTATCGGGCCAGTTCCTCGGCAGAAATACCCGCCAGCGCCACCACTTCCGGGTCAATCCACTGCTCGTTATTGATCGGCTCCATGGAATAGGACAGCTCCAGCGACAGGTTCTCTGGCCCGGCAAAATACATGCTCACGCACATGCCATGATCCAGTGGCCCAAGCACGGGCACGCCCTTGCTGCGCAACCGGTCACGCATGGCCATCATTTCATCGTGGTCTTTTACCTTAAGCGCGAGGTGCTGCATGGTGCCCGCTGCGCTGTTGGCGCCGGGGTTGCCAGAGTGGGTAACACCCATCTGTACTTCTATGTTCTTGATCTGTGGGTTGCATACAAAGGCGATGGAGCTTTCGTCGTTCAAACGCAAGAATCCGTGCCAGGTGTCCGCAACCCCGTGCATCCAGTACAGGGCCTGAAGTTCCATACCGAGCTTGTCGGTAAAAAATTCGATCTGGCTTTTCATATCCGCCGTGCACAGGGCGAGATGATGCAGGCCTTCAACTTTGTTACTCATGTGGTTCTCCCGTGGATCTGCTGCCATTAATCGACGATGGGTTTGGCCGATTCGTCAGCGGCCTCCATGTTGGCTTTTTTCGCCTCCATCAGCTGGGGCACGATGCCGTCCAGTTCATCAAGGCTCCAAAGACCCTCGGATTTTTTGAACTGTTTGATAATGCGCGGCTGCTGCATGATGGCGATGCCGCCTCTGGCCGCGTGGAAAATCTCAGACGTAATGCCAGCAGATTCTTCACTGGCAAGCCACGCGCAGATGGGCGCGATATGTTGTGGACCACCCGCCTCTATGTCTGACTCTTCCACCGTCTCGCCGCGATTTTCCCGCAGCGGAATGGTCATGCGCGTGAGCGCGCCGGGTGAAATGGTGTTGCTGGTGCAGCCGTACTTGGCTAGCTCCAAGGCGATCACCCGGGAGAAACCCGCGATACCCGCCTTGGCGGCACCGTAGTTGGCTTGACCAAAATTGCCGAACAAGCCGGACACACTTGAAAAATTGATGATGCGACAGCCGGTGCGGTTTTTGGCGCGAATGTAGTTGGCAAAGGGACGGGTGCAGCAATAGTGGCCTTTCAGGTGCACGGCCAGCACCGCATCCCAGTCCGACTCTTCCATTTTGAAGATAGTGCGGTCACGCAGGATACCCGCGTTGTTGACCAAAATATCCATGCCGCCAAAAGCATCTATGGCGGTCTGAACGAGGTGTTCGCCCCCGGCGACATCGGCCACGGAGTCGGTATTGGAAACGGCTTCGCCCCCTGCAGCTTTTATTTCTGCTACTACTTCGTCTGCGATCATGGTGGCGCCGGTACCGTCGGTGTTGGCGCCTAGGTCATTCACCACGACCTTTGCGCCTTCGGCGGCCATCAGTAACGCGATTTCTCGTCCGATGCCACGGCCTGCGCCGGTCACAACAGCAATGCGGTCTTGTAGTCTGCCCATGTGTCTTTCCCCTAAAAACATGACCCTACGATACTATTACAGGTTTTCACCGACGTGCAGCTCATGAAAATCGATTACAACCAGCCGGATGATGACTTTGGCGACGCCAGTGCTCGCATGACTCGGGCGATATTTGCCGAAGGTGTGGAGCGGGGCGTGCTGCTCATGCGTCATTCGGCGCGGGAATATCGGCGCGATGTCCATGATTTAGAGAACCCGCTGACCGCAGAGGGTCGCAGCTTGGCGGCACGGTTTGGTGCTGCTCTGCCAGATGTGAATTTACGCGGCTACTCCAGCCCGGTAACGCGCTGCAGAGATACGGGTGCTTTGGCCATTGAGGCCTCAACGGCCGCACAGCGCGGAGGCGTGATCTCCAAGGTGCGAGACATAGAAGCCTTCGGCGTGTTCTACGCGCTGGATCAAATTCGCATGTGGAAAGGCCTGCACAAGTCCAATGGTCTCACTGATTACGTGGGCCAGTGGTTCGCGGGGAAAGTGCCGCAATCCGCCATGATGCGCCCGCAATGGGCCGTTGGCATGGTGTTAGAAGTTATGCTCGACAAGCTCAACGCTCCAGCCATCGAAGCCGGCACCCCCCAACTTGATTTGTGCGTCACCCACGATATGACGATCTTCACCATGCGCCAGGGCGCGGGCTTAGAACCGGTAACCGGGCCAGATGTCAGATTTATGGATGGCTTGCTGATGTACGAGCGAGACAACAAGGTGTTTTTCGCCAGTCAGCATGGCGGCATCGTGGAAGTTGACGATGCCTTAATGGGGTACGCCCGCTAGGCTTAACTCTGCATTTCTTCTAGCTCGATCCAGCGCTCCGTGGCGGCATCCAGGGATTGCTGGGTCTCGGCAAGCGCTTTAAGCACTGGCTCGGTTTCGGAAAAGTCTTGGTTATAAAAGTCTGCGGCGCTGGTTTGCTCGGTCAGCGCCGCGAGTTTTTCTTCCAGTTCGGCAATGGTATCTGGCAGGGCGTCCAGCTCGCGCTGCAGCTTGTAGCTGAGTTTTTTGCTTGAGCTTTTATTCGAATTTCCACTCGAATCTGTGCTCGAATCTTGGCCCGCGCTGTTGGATGCAGGCGCGGTTGGGGCAAGCACTAGATCGGCATCAGGCTCCTCAGTCGCGGTAGCCGGTAATTGTCCGGGCCGTTTTTCCAAAACCGCGAGCCTGCGTTCGCGTGTGGCCCAATCGCTGAACCCGCCTTGGTACTCAAGTAAGCGATTATCTTCTTCAAAGACCAAGGTACTGGTCACGACATTGTCGACAAAGTCGCGGTCATGGCTGACCACGATGAGCGTGCCGCTGTACTCCACCAGTTTTTCTTCTAGCACCTCGAGCATTTCAATGTCGAGATCGTTGGTGGGTTCGTCCAGCACCATTAGGTTATTGGTCTGGGTAAACAGCTTGGCCAGCAGTACGCGATTCACCTCACCGCCAGACAGATGTTTGATGGCGGTACGTGCACGCTCGGGAGTGAACAAAAAGCCTTTTAGGTAGCCGATCACGTGGCGGTCGCCGCCGTTCATGGTGATGTGGTCCTTGCCGTTAGCCACGTTGAACGCCACGCTCTTATCCCACTCCAGCCCGTCGCGTACCTGATCGAAGTAGCCAATGGTGAGGTTTGTGCCGATCTTCACCGAGCCAGCATTTGGCTCTAGCTGGCCCAGCAAAATACGCAGCAGCGTGGTTTTACCCACACCGTTGTTGCCGATAATGCCGATACGGTCACCGCGCATGATTTTCAGCTTGAAGTTGTCGAGAAGCGGCTTGCCGTCATAGCCGTGGGTAATGGCGCGAGCCTCGATGACTTTGCGTCCCGATTCCTCGCTGGAAGCAATTTGAATCTGGGCCTTACCTTGCCTCGACAACCGCCTTAAGCGCTCATCGCGCATGGCCTTAAGCGCGCGTACACGGCCTTCATTGCGGGTACGTCTGGCCTTGATACCTTGACGTATCCAGGCTTCTTCCTGAGCGAGACGTTTATCAAAAAGGGCGTTGCGGGTTTCCTCGTCCTCGAGCGCCTGATCTTTTAACCGCAGGTAATTGGCGTAGTCGCCGGGCCAACTGATGATACGTCCGCGGTCGATCTCGACAATGCGGGTGGCCAGTTTTTGTAAGAACGCCCGGTCGTGGGTAATGAAGATCACGCTACCTTTATAGCCGCGCACTTCGTGCTCGAGCCATTCGATGGTGGCAATGTCGAGGTGGTTTGTTGGCTCATCGAGCAGAAGCACGTCGGGTTTACTGACCAAGGCTTTCGCTAGAGCCACCCGGCGACGCCAGCCGCCGGAGAGTTCGCTGAGCAACGACTCTGCAGGTAGGGCCAGCTGAGTGATGATGGCTTCCACCTGCAGCTCAGGCTGCCAACCGCCCAGAGTGTCGATGCGTGACTGCATCTGTTCAAGACGTTCTAAATCTTCGTTGCTTTGGGCAGTGCCGCTAAGCTCGGTGAAGTTAGCGATCAAATCAATTTGTGACGCTAGCCCCTGGGCGACAACCTCGCGAACGCTTAAAGCCTCGGCATCCGGCAGCGACTGCTCCAGCACGCTGACCCGCAAGTTGTCTTGATATTGAACAGCACCGCTGTCTGGCAGCACCTCACCGGTAATGATCTTTAGCAGCGTAGATTTACCCGCGCCATTGCGACCAATCAGACACACCCGCTCGTTGGGTTCGATGGAGAAATCCGCGTCAGACAAGATGGCGCGATCACCAAAGTGGATGGATAAATTGTCGCAGCGGACAAGGCTCATGGACGCTCAGTGGATAATGCTGGAGGGCGGAGTATAGACGCGCCGAGGATAATTCTTGCTACGGAAAGTTCGATAGAAAATCGGCAACCGAGAGTATTGGGATCGAGCCGATCTGTTGAAGCACCAGTAAATCATTATCGCCGCTAATAAGGGCATCGGCATCGCCAATAAGCGCGGTTTCCAGGAATTTGTCGTCATCGGAATCTCGGCAACCTATCGCGTCGTTTTGAATCACAACCCACTCGGACATATCAATCAGGTTTGCTAAGTATTCGCTGCGTTGATTGTCGGTGACGTAGGGGTCGAATTTTGGTCGATACAAACGTGACAGTAGCTCGGTAAAAGTTTCCTCTGAGAAAATAAGAGTGCCGTGGTTGCGGACGATATCGAGGGTTTTTCGGGCGGCCCCTTGCTGGGAAAGCAGGACGCGGATCAATACGTTGGTATCGAGTACCACATGATTAACTTTCATCGGCCAGAAGTTCATCGAGTTTGGCTTCAGTCAAACCCTTGCGCGCCGCTTCTTCAGCAGTTCGATCCATGATTTGGCCCAGCCGCTGGGCTGCGGACTGTCGACGCCGTTCATAATCCTCAACAGACATCACGACCACCGCAGCCCGCCCGTTTTTAGTGACAGTAACAGGGCGGCGCTGGGCCGCATCGATGAGTTGGCCAAAGCGATTTTTTGCCTCAAGGGCCGTCATTTCTTGCATTGCGATATGCCACGATTCGGGAACTGCGATGGCTAAAATAGCTGTTTTAGCTTTTTATTCAAGTCTCTAAGAGATTGGATTTGTATATCTGCCAAAGCAGGAAGGCTCATGGATCTCAATTGGGAGAACGAGGTGAGGTCTTGAATCGCGGAAGGTTGGGCTGAAGAAGGTTGGGATCGGTCTTGAGGGGTTCTGTTTCTCTATAACAGTCCAAGATAACAGTCCAAGACCTGACCCCGTCAGCTGACGTCAGCTGTCTTACGACAACCTAATCGTCGGCAACGATCTTTTGTTTGTAGAGGCGAGTGGCCACCAACAGATCGCTCGTGTACTCCCTAAGCGAAATGATCTCGCCTTCTGAGAACTTAAAAACAAAAACGTACTTGTTCGCGTACGTACCATTTATCCCGTCAGCATCGCCTTCAACCATCAACGCAACACCATTGTTGTCGCCGATAGCGTCTACCACTTCTAGTTTTCTGAAGCCGTTAGGTATTAGCTCCGCTACCGTGACGAGCCACTCCGAGAAGTACGTGGTTTTGTCGTAGGTAACCCCAGCGAGTTTGGAAACGCCCATAAACTCAAAGTCAAAATCGTCGTGCAGGAGGTTCTGGGCGACATCGGGCTCTGTTAAAACCTTTTCCATGAATTTGGTTGCGGCCTCGATGTTGCCAACGCTGGTTGGTTTTTCATGATGGCCGGCCAAGGCTGAAGCGGAAACTAGCAGTGATAGGAAAATCGTTATTATTCTCAATGTGAAGCTCCTTTGATTGAGCACTTATAGCGTTTGCTGGAAATCGCGAAGTCAAAGAGGTGGTGGGGCAGGCTGCCAAACTTTGTCGCTGCTCAGCTTTGGTGTGGTCGCGCGCACTGAGGAGTTTAGAGTTTCACGAAATTCTGCTGCGCGGCCCTAGACGCAAAGTGATGCGAACCCAGAACATCAGTTGTGTCTGTATCGAAGCGCCTTTCGGGCGAGTTGATAAAGCCAGTTTATCGAACCTTCGCACCATTAATATTTTTCTGGAGTCAAAACCGTGCGGCAACTGCTTTCTTCAATAGAGTCTGTAATCCCTTTGGCTGCACATGCGTCACTCGAATATCTGTGCATTCCTGAAACTTGGCAAAGTCAGGCAATGCCGCAGCAAGGGCAGCACTCACGGCTGGGGTTGTGCAATTCTCCTCAAAAAACGCGCCCTTAACCTCCAACACTTTTTCTGCACGATGCGCCTTGCAGTCGATGCGCCCGACGAACTCGCCTTTGTAGAGTAGGGGCAGAGCCAAGTAGCCATACTTACGCTTGGGCTTTGGTACGTAGCATTCCAGCTGATAGTCGAAGCTAAACAGGTCAATCAGGCGCTTGCGCTGAATTACCGCATTGTCGAAGGGCGACAGAATCTTCAGTTGGTTATCGAGTTGTGGCATGGGTTGGTCTAGCTGTTGGGGCAGAGTGTGGTACTCGCTGCCGTTGGGTAGCGTGACTGAGATCAACTCGCCGGTGCTGTGTCGCTTGTCCAGCTCGGTCTTCATCGCCTTGCGTAGCGCCGCATCGCGTCGTCCATAGGTGGCTCCTACGGTGCTCACCAGGCCGTGGCAGGCTAGCTGCTGGTCGAGCATGTGGCAGGCACGCTCTTGTGTCGTTGGCAGTGTGGTGTCCACGCCATTGGGTAGTACGCGCTCGGTCAGGTCATAGGTTTTTTGGAAGCCTGCCCGGGAGCAAATCATAAGCTCGCCCTCTAGGTACAGCGCCTCGATAGCTTTTTTGGCGGGTTTCCAGTCCCACCAGCCGTTGCTCTTGGTGCGGCGGTCTTCAAGATCCTTAGATGCCAGCGGCCCTTCGTCGGCGACTTGCTTCAGTACCTGCTTCATCCGTTTGCGATCGCGTGGGTAGCCTTTGCGCAGGGTGCCGGCGCGAACTGCGGCTCTATCTGCGAGGTAGTAACGGTAGTCGCCCATGGGCAGATAAGCCGCTGCATGTGCCCAGTATTCAAAGACCGTGGCGCTTTCCAGCAGTTGGTTGCTTTGTTCCGGTTTGAAGTCGGGTACGCGGCTGCGCCAGATGTGGTTATGGGCGCGTTCGATGACCAAAATGCTGTCTAGCTGTATGTAGGTTAGGTGCTGTATCGCTGCCTCTGCGCCGCTTAAGCCCTTTCCGAATGGTGCGCTACCAATGAGGCCTTGGCTGTTCAGCGCGATGCGCCGGAGTTTTTCCAGATCCTTTGGCTTGCTGAAGTGCATCGGGTTTGATTCGGATGTCCGTGTCGTCGTGCCTTGGCATGCTACTCTTTTGTTCCGTCAAAACGTAAAACGAGCACCTATGTTAGTTCGGTTATTCGCCGCAATTTTGATCGGCACCACAGTTTTCTCCTGCTCAGCCCAAAGTGCTAGCTCCGACTCCGATCCTTGGCCCCACGGCGCCATGGCATCTGTTGCCAATCCCTATGCGACGGATGCGGCCATCGAGATGTTGGCCGAGGGCGGACATGTAGTCGATGCGGCGATTGCCGCCCACTTGGTCTTGGGCCTGGTTGAGCCGCAAAGTTCGGGTATTGGGGGCGGCGGCTTCATGCTGGTTTTTGAGCGGGTCAAAAAAGCAACTACCTTCTACGACGGTCGCGAAACCGCCCCTGCCGAAGCATCGGCGGACATGTTCACGCAAGACGCGGCGTCCATGCCCTACCTACAGGCGTGGCAAAGCGGCAAGTCCGTGGGTGTGCCCGGCGTGGTGGCCCTGTATAAAAAGGCCCATGAACAGCATGGGCGTTTGCCTTGGTCTCGTTTGTTTCAGCCTGCGATCCGTCTCGCCGAGACGGGGTTTGAGGTGTCGCCCAGACTGGCTGACATGCTTCTGCGAGTGGCCAAGTTCACTCGACTGGATGAAAACCCGGGCGCTGCGGACTATTTTTACCCCAACGGTGAGGCGCTGATTGCGGGGCAGCTGCGCAAGAATCCAGAATATGCCAGTACGCTGAGGGCGCTTGCCGAAGAAGGCATTGGCACCTTCTATGGCGGTGCTCTGGCCGAGCAAATTGTGGCAGCGGCACAGGCCCAGCCGAACCCAGGCAGTTTGCAACGCTCAGATCTTGAGCGCTATTCCGTGCGCGTGCGGCCTGTCGTGTGCGGTGGGTTTAGAGAGCTGGAGATCTGCTCTGCCTCGCCGCCTTCTTCTGGGGCGATGCAAATTATGGTTCCGCGGCTTTACGACTACCTGCAGGGGCAGGCCAGCTCTGGTGGAAAAATGCAGGACTTTGTGGATGCACAGCGCCTCGCCTATGCGGATCGCGACCATTTTTTCGCTGACCCGGATTGGGTCAATGTGCCTGTTGAGGCGCTGCTCGATAAAACGTATTTGCAGCAGCGCGCCAGTGCGCGATTCGCGCCGAATGCAGTGCCTAAGCACGGCGACCCGCTAGGCAGTACCGCACTAGGTGCAGACACGACTCAGGAGCCTAGCGGCACCACACACCTTTCTCTCATCGACAGCGAAGGCAATGCCGTGAGCTTTACGGCCACCGTGGAGTCAGCCTTTGGGTCTGCGCGCTGGGTGGGCGGGTTTTTGCTCAACAACGAAATGACCGACTTTGCCCGCAGCTATGAAGCGGAAATGCCTTTGCCAGCCAACGTCATAGCAGGCGGCAAAAGGCCGCGTTCTTCCATGTCACCGACGATGGTCTTCGATGAGTCGGGTGAACTGGTGTTGGTCACCGGCAGCCCCGGCGGGAACTCCATACCCGCCTATGTGGCCAAAACCATACTTGGAATTTTTGACTGGCAGCTAACCCCGCAACAGGCGGCGGATCATCCCAACATCATTGCCCGTGGCAGCAAGGTGCGCGTTGAAATTGGCGTGGATGGCGGCGCCGAGGTGGCAGCAAATCTGAAAGAGCTTGGATACGAAGTGCAGGAGCGTGAGGGCGAGAACTCCGGCATTCATATCATTCAGGTGACAAAGGACGGACTGGTCGGCGCGGCAGATATGCGTCGTGAGGGTACAGTGCGAGCATGGAAAGCTCAGTAGTCGACAAGATGAGCGTCGTTTGCGCGAATCGAACGAGGCCCGGCTCCAATGTTGCAGGAAGATAGTGCGATGACGTTGCGGGACAAACTGCGCATCATCATTTTTGAAGCCGACACCCAGGCGGGTCGGCGATTTGATGTGTCGCTAATCGTGATGATTTTGCTCAGCGTGCTTACCGTGATGCTCGACTCCGTGCCAGAGATCAACGCGCAGTATGGGCAACAGCTTTACTTCGCCGAATGGGCCTTTACCCTGCTGTTCACGGTCGAGTACCTCATACGGCTGTGGTGTATCGAACACTCTTGGAGCTACGCGAAGAGCTTTTATGGCGTGGTGGATTTGCTGAGTATTTTGCCCGCTTACATCAGCCTCTTTGTGCCCGGTGCCCAATTCTTCTTGGCGATCCGTATTTTGCGGGTGCTGCGTGTATTTCGGGTGCTGCGCATGGTGCGCTATGTGGGTGAGGCGGAACTGATTGCTCAGGCGCTGGCAGCCAGTCGCCGCAAAATCACCGTGTTTATCGCCTCGGTGCTGGCGCTGATGGTGATTTTTGGCGCACTCATGTATGTGATTGAAGGCGGCAGCAACCCAGCCTTTGCCAGTATTCCGCACAGTATTTATTGGGCGGTCACTACCATGACCACAGTAGGCTATGGCGACATCACCCCCGTCACGCCCCTTGGTCAGTCGCTGGCCTCGCTCATCATGATTATGGGCTACGGCATTATTGCGGTGCCCACCGGCATCGTGACGCTCGAGCTTAATGAGGCGAATCGTCGTCAAGCCAATACGCGCACCTGCTCGGACTGCGCGGCAGAAGGGCACTCTCGGGGGGCCAGCTACTGTTGGCGTTGTGGCGCGGCGCTGTATCAGCGTTCAAGGGATAAAGAGCCGGAAGAATCTGAGTCACAAAGGAATCTCAGCAGCTAATCGGTCTCCACCGGTCCCAACTTAAGAATATGGGCGTCGATTCGGTGGGTGATGGTGAACTCTGGCTCGGCGATGTATTTCAGCAGCGCCTCATGTTCAGCGTCAAAGGAAAGTACTTGCTTCTCATCGAGTGTCGCGCCTATGCCGCGGGATGCGCGGATGCGCCCCATCCAAGCCTCGCGAGTAAACGCAATTTCCTCGTCGTAGTAGAAATAGCCACAGTAGTGCATGGCGGGAGTAACGCCTGGGTAGCGCGGGCCGGTACCGCCTCGGTAGTGGGCACCCTGCCAGTTAGGGTTGTGCTGCAATATCAGTGCTTCGCTTGCCTTGGCGATAGGATCAACCCCGGGCAGCTAAGAGAAATGCGAGATTACCAATACGCCCTTGGGCCTTAGCCAGCGCTGCAGGCTCGCTAGCACCCTGGGCGTATCGAAATACAAGAAACACTGGTTGGCGGTCACAACATCAATACTGGTGTCAGCAGCCTGAGTCTCATCGGCCGGGGCCACCTGAAAGTCGATTTTTAGGCCCTGCATTCGCGCCAATTCCGACGCCATACGCACTTGTTCGCCAGATATTTCGCTGGCCATGACATCACTGCCCTGGGTGGCCAGTTGTCGTGCAATGACGCCAGTGCCCGTGGCAAGGTCGAGGACTTTTTGCCTGGGTAGGCCAATGCCGAGTGCCCACAAGCGCTGGTAGAAGCTCGGCGGCGGGCCGGGGCGATGTTTGGCGTAATCGGCTGATGTTTTGCCCCAATCGATGCGGTCATCCTGTTCGCTGGTGGTGTCTTGAATGGTTTTGTGTCGTGGCGATTTGATCGGTCACGCTAAGCAGGTACCCCTCTCAGGACTTTGCACGGGCGATAGGCGGGCGAAGCGTGCCGATGAGTGGCTTATTGGCGTTTGAGCACGGGAGCCTCTACAAGATCTTGGAACTAGCGTAGAATCTGCGCCTCTCTGGCGGGGGAGTTTCTGCCAGTTTCCGAAATGTTTAAGGAGTAAAAGGTCGTGTTAGAAGCCTATCGTGCCCACGTACAAGAACGCGCTGAACTGGGAATTCCACCCAAGCCCCTGGATCCAGAGTGGACGGCTCAGTTGGTGGATTTGCTGAAGTCTCCACCAGCCGGCGAAGAGGAATTTCTACTCGACTTGATTGCCAATCGCGTTCCCCCGGGCGTCGACGAAGCGGCTTACGTAAAAGCGGGTTTTTTGAGCGCCATCGTCACGGGCGAGGCTAGCTCACCACTGATCGATGCGGCCGCAGCGGTGAAGTTGCTCGGCAACATGCACGGCGGCTACAACGTGGCGACCTTGGTAAATTTGTTGGACGACGAGGCGCTTGCCGCCTCAGCTGCTGAGGAACTCAAGAGCACGATCCTAGTTTTTGACGCCTTTCACGATGTGGCCACCAAGGCCGACGCGGGCAACGCTCATGCCAAGGGCGTGATGCAGTCTTGGGCCGACGCTGAATGGTTCACGTCAAACGACTCGGTGCCAGAAAGCATTAAGGCAGTAGTGTTCAAGGTGACCGGCGAGACGAATACGGACGATCTGTCGCCTGCGCAAGATGCCTGGTCACGCCCAGATATTCCGCTGCATGCTCGTGCCATGTACAAGATGCAGCGCGAGGGTTTAACCCCTGAAGTTCAGGGCGAAGTTGGGCCCATGGAACAAATCAAGGCGCTGCAGGATAGCGGCCTGCAGGTCGCCTTTGTTGGCGACGTGGTGGGCACAGGCTCATCGCGAAAGTCAGCCACTAACTCGGTACTTTGGTTCTTTGGCGAGGATATGCCTGGCGTGCCTAATAAGCGCTCGGGCGGCATCTGCATTGGCGACAAAGTCGCACCGATTTTCTTTAACACCATGGAAGATGCCGGAGCCTTGGTTTTTGAGGCCCCAGTGGAAAAGCTTGGCTTTGGTGACGTGATAGAGATCCGCCCTTACGACGGCAAGATCTTGAGCGACAGCGGCGAAGTGCTGTCGGAATTTGAATTCAAGTCAGACGTAATTTTGGACGAAGTTCAGGCGGACGGGCGCATTAACCTAATCGTTGGTCGTGGCCTTACCCAGCGCGCTCGCGAGCATATGGGCCTGCCGGTTTCGGATTTATTCCGTCAGCCAATGGCACCTGAATCCTCGGATAAAGGTTATACACTGGCCCAGAAGATGGTCGGGCAGGCCTGTGGGGTCGACGGCATTCGTCCCGGCACCTACTGCGAGCCGAAGATGACCACCGTGGGCTCTCAGGACACCACGGGGCCGATGACTCGAGACGAGCTGAAAGACCTTGCCTGCCTCGGCTTTTCCGCAGATTTGGTGATGCAGTCGTTTTGCCATACTGCCGCTTATCCGAAACCGGTCGATATCGACACCCAACACAGCCTGCCGGATTTCATCATGAATCGCGGTGGCGTTTCGCTGCGTCCCGGCGACGGCATTATTCACAGCTGGCTGAATCGCATGCTGCTGCCGGACACTGTGGGTACCGGTGGTGATTCGCATACGCGCTTTCCCATGGGGATCTCTTTCCCGGGCGGCTCTGGACTGGTGGCGTTTGCCGCAGCTACCGGCGTTATGCCGCTGGACATGCCGGAATCGGTACTGGTGCGCTTTAAGGGTGAGATGCAGCCGGGTATCACTCTGCGTGATCTCGTGCATGCGATTCCTTACTACGCCATTAAGGAAGGCCTGCTCACGGTTGAGAAGCAAAACAAGAAGAACATCTTCTCCGGCCGTATCCTCGAAATTGAGGGCCTGAACGCCCTGACTGTCGAACAAGCATTTGAGCTTTCTGATGCTTCCGCCGAGCGCTCTGCCGCGGGATGCACAATTAAGCTCTCGGAAGATTCGGTGGCCGAATATCTGCGTTCGAACTGCACCTTGCTGCGCTGGATGATCAGCCAGGGTTACGGCGATGTCCGCACCCTGGAGCGCCGCGTTCAGAAGATGGAAGAGTGGCTGGCGAATCCGTCTCTGATGAGTGCGGATGCTGACGCGGAATACTCTGCGGTCATTGAGATTGATCTTGCTGACGTCAACGAACCAATCGTTTGCTGCCCGAACGACCCGGACGATGCCCGGCTGTTATCCCAGGTAGCTGGTGCCAAGGTGGACGAGATCTTCATTGGCTCCTGCATGACCAATATCGGCCACTTCCGCGCAGCGGGTAAGTTGCTCGATAAGGCGGGCTCTGTGGATGCACGTTTCTGGATCTGCCCGCCGACGCGCATGGATGCCCATACGCTGATGGAGGAGGGCTACTACAATATTTATGGACGGGTGGGCGCGCGCACGGAAATGCCTGGCTGCTCGCTGTGCATGGGTAACCAAGCCCGGGTGCTGGCCGGGGCGACGGTGATGTCTACTTCAACTCGCAACTTCCCCAACCGTTTGGGGGATGGCGCTGATGTGTACTTGGCCTCGGCGGAGCTCTCGGCGGTAGGCGGTGTGCTGGGTCGCCTGCCAACCCCGGATGAATATCTGGAGTACGCCAAGCAGCTCGACTCGATGTCCAGCGAGATCTACCGCTATATGAATTTCGATCAGATAGAGTCCTTCCACAACGCAGCGCAGGAGGGCAAGCTGATTGCCGCCGAGCAAATTGTGGAGGTGTCCTAGGTCAACTGGGCGCACTGGTGGCGCTTGATCTAGAGCAACGAAAACGACCCTCCGGGGTCGTTTTTGATATGGACGGCACACTTCTGGATACCGAGGGTCCTGCGAGAGCAGCCTTCGCCAAGGCGATTGTCGAGGTGGGCTTCGAGTTTGACGCGGTCGTCTACGATCGGTGTTTGGGTACCACCTTTGCAGAAACCCAAGAGATTCTTGTCGCTGCCTACGGTAAGGGTTTAGACACGGAAGAACTGCAGCGAGCCTGGACGGCGAATTTTTTCGTTATTCGAGATTGCGCGCCAATCGAGCTGCGACCCGGCATTGCCGAATTGCTGCAGCGTCTACAGCAGCTTGATATTGCTATGGCGGTTGCCACCTCGAACCAACGAGAGATCTGCGAGTCGTCGCTCAGCGACTGCGGCATTCGCCAGTATTTTGCACACTTGGTGTGCGTCGAAGATGTGCGCAACCCGAAGCCTGCGCCAGACCCGTATTTGTTGGCCGCCGCAAAACTGGGCAAGCAATCGGCCGATTGCTGGGCTTTGGAGGATTCGGATATTGGTACGCGAGCTGCAGTGGAGTCAGGTATGCGCACCTTTCAGATTCCAGATGCCAGACCGCCGAATGAGTCGGTTCTGGCCTTGGGTCATGAAGTGTTAGCGAGCGCCAGCGAGTTGCTGGCGCTGCTCACCGAGCCAGAGTCTTAGTCTGCTGACAGACCGATGATTTGTGCTGGAGTCAGTTCTAGCGCGCGGGCGACGTGATTGAAAAAGGTCACTTCATAATCACTGACGCGGTCGTCGGCGTGAATCACTTCGAGCAGTGCATCCAGGGTATTTTTGCGATCCTTGGCGGTTAGCTTGCGTGAGCATTTGTGCAGATAACGCTCGAAGGGTGCTTGCTCGTACAGGCGCGAGTTTGCTGCGACACGCACGTTTGCAGCGGTGAACTTTTCACCCGTTCGCTCAAGGAGCACTTTGCGCACCTTGGTCACCTCTACCGACTTAATGTTGGTATCCGATGCAGTGGCGCGAGCCAACGTCATTAGAAGTACTTCCTTAGCCAGCAACTTCTGCTCCGCCCGCGAAAGTGCCGAGCCGCCGAACAATTTTTTGATACCGGACAGTTTAACAATGCTCATAGATCCCCCTGTGCTGAATTGCCTGTGGCATGGCGGCGAGTATACCCCAACAGTTATTTGTTAGGGCTAGATCGTTGTCGGGCACTGCTCAGAAATCGCCACGGTTCAAGCATTTGCCCAGGCTATAATAAGATGATGCGCGATAGCGCCAGGGCCTGGAATGCGCAGGTTAGGGTTATCTCCGGCGATGGCGGACAGAACCTGGGTTCGGTCGAACCAGGCCACGTCAGCCATCTCCTCGGTGTCGATGACAATTTCCTGATTCAGGGCAATGCCGTGACAGCCGATCATCAGCGAGGATGGAAACGGCCAGGGCTGGGAAGAGTGGTAGCTTACTTGTCCGACACTGATGCCTGCTTCTTCTTTCACCTCTCTGCGTACGGCTTCCTCTAGGGATTCTCCCTGATCGACAAATCCCGCCAATGCCGAGTAAAAGTTGCTTTGCGCCATTCGGCCTTGAGACTTGCCGAGCAGACAGAAGTCGCCCTTTGCGTCGTTCTGAATCAACATGATTGCCACCGGATCGGTGCGGGGAAAGATATGCTTGTTGCAGCTATCGCATTGACGTACCTGACCGCCCCGACTTGCTCGGCTTGGGTTGCCGCAGACAGCGCAGTAGGGGTTGCGTTGATGCCAATCGAGCATGGCTCGCGCTTGGCTAACAATGCCAGCATCCTCAACGCTAAGCCCCGCCACTGCCTGCCGGCAATCGCTGAAAGTTTCGATAGGGCTAGGAGTTTCTTCCGCAGCCAGGCTAGCGGCAAAGCGACCCGCGCCGTTTTCAAGTCCCAAAAAGACCAGGCTTTTCAGCTCGGAAGGTAGGGCGCTTGGGGGGATCCAAGCGAGAGAGCCGGCGGCATTCGTAGCAACTTTAAGTTGATGAAAAACCAAGAATCGGCTCGTATCCGAGCGCTGAAGCGCGCCCAAGGCCGCTTGATCCTTGCGTAAGTGCTGGGCGCGATCTAGCGGATTGCCGGCAAAGGTGTGAACGAAATTTGAATCAACGGTATACATTCGATCAGCCTAACAAGTGAAAGTCTTACCTTCATGGGATTTTTCACACCGCCGCAGATAGCCTCCATGCAAATAAAATAGGGTATTCTTTTTAGCTGTCTGCAAATAAAGAACAGAGCAAGCCTATGACCCAAGCTATTGAGCGCATCCCTTTCGGTAAGACCGGTCACCAAAGCAGTCGTGCCATCTTCGGTGCCGCCGCATTGGGCGCGATGAAACAAGACCGCGCAGATCGAACTCTGGAGCTAATACAACAGTGGGGTCTGAATCATATCGACGTGGCTGCAAGTTATGGCGAAGCCGAGCTGCGATTGGCACCTTGGCTGAAGCACAATCGAGATTCAGTGTTTCTTGCTTCGAAGACTGGCCACCGGACTTACGAAAAAGCCAAGCAGCAGATCCATGCTTCTCTAGAGCGGATGCAGGTAGACCAGATTGATCTTATTCAAATGCATAATCTTACCCAGGCAGACCAATGGGAAACTGCCATGGGTCCGGGCGGGGCAATGGAGGCGCTGCTTGAAGCGAAAGAGCAGGGGTTGGTGCGGTTTTTGGGGGTGACGGGGCACGGTACCTATGCGCCTGCCATGCATATGCAGAGCCTTGAAGCCTACCCCTTCGATTCCATTTTGGTGCCCTATAACTACACCATGATGCAGCAGCCCCAATACGCTCATGACTTCAACGCTCTCTACGAAATGTGCCAAGCCCGTGGCGTTGCCATGCAGACCATCAAGGGCATTGCCGCCCGGCGCTGGCAGGATGGCGACGAGGAAAAGCGTTTTAGCTGGTATCGCCCGATTACCGATGCCGATGCCATGAAGCGCGCTATCGATTTTGTGCTGAGCCGGGAAAATTTGTTCATCAATACCAGCAGCGATGCCACATTGCTGGAGCGATCTCTCGATGCGATTGCGCAGCCAACAGCAGAGGTAGACCTGGCCCTGTTGGCCGAAGATGCACAACGTTTGGGTGCAGAGGCATTGTTCGTCAGGGATGTATCCGACGACGTAATCATCAGCGCAGGCTGATTACAGCGACCCTGCAGGGGCGCTTGGATAAATTAGGGGGTAACAATGGGTCAAGAGCATTGGCAGGTGCGCCGGCTAGCCGGGTCCTTAGGCGCGGAAATTACGGGTTTGGATTTAAACGAAATTGCGAGCGGTGATCAGGCGGGTATCGACGCTGTCGGTTCGCTTCTGCTGGAACACCAGGTGATCTTCTTTCCCGGTCAGCAGATGGATATCGACAGCCATGTGGCTCTCGGTAAGCGCTTTGGCAAAATTGAAAACCATCCCAACCTGAAGAACCCCTTCACTCAACATGATGAGGTGTTCGAACTGGCGGCCACTCATGGTGGTGTGGCGGACGAGTGGCATACCGATATCACCTTTGAAGACCAGCCGTCGATCATGTCCATCTTGCACATGGTCACCTGCCCTGAATTTGGCGGTGACACCATGTGGACCAACCTGCATCAGGCGTATGCAGAGCTTTCGCCGCCCATGCAGGCGCTATGCGACGGACTCACGGCGTTGCACGATGCGCATCCGCACAATCGCGAAGACCAAATGGCCATGCATCCGGTGGTGCGCATTCATCCAGAGACCGGCAAAAAAGCACTCTATGTGAATGAGCATTTCACGCGTCGGCTGGTGGAAATGAACGCCACCGAGAGCAAGGTGGTGTTGGAGTACCTAACCGAGTGGGTGAAGAACCCGCGCTTCACGGTGCGCTATCACTGGACCCCGGGCACCATTGCTATTTGGGATAACCGCTGTACTCAGCATTTTGTGCTCAATGACTTTGAGGGCGAGCGCATTATTCAGCGCGTTACCGTTATGGGTGATGTGGTGGAAGCAGCCCAGCCAAGTCAATGGCAGCCATGGATTCGTCCAGGGCGTCTGTCCGCGACGACGCGCCTAGATCGGCAACTGAATCGGTATATGAGAAATAAAGCTGTGGAAACCGCCGATTAGGGGTGTCATGGTAAGCGGTAAAGTAGCGGCTACGGGTAGATATTGACCACGGGGATGGCGCCATCATCGCTGCCCATACCCTCGTTTAAGGAACCCGAACGAAATCCACCAAGGTCCATGGCAACAAAGCGATAGCCCAGAGCCTGAATGTCGCTTTGCAGGGCGTCTTGGTACTGCAACGCCAGCTCAAACTCTTCGCGGAGAATTTCCAGGCGGGCCACCTCGCCATGGTGACGGACCCGGAACTGACTGAAACCATAACTTGCCAGCACGTTTTCCGCTGCCTCCACCTGGGCCAACAGCGCTTGGTTTATCGCCGTGCCGTAGGGGAATCGACTGGACAAACATGCAGCCTGGGGCTTGTCTGCGTTTTCTAGACCCAGGTGTTTAGCCAGGGCGCGAATATCAGACTTGTGAAAGCCAGCCTCAACTAGCGGAGACTCTACAGCGTGATTGTCTGCAGCGATCAAGCCCGGCCGATGATCGCCAAGATCGTCGAGATTGGTGCCGTTGAGAATATGCGTATAGCCCTGGGCGCGAGTGATGTCCTCAAGCTCGGTATAGAGCGATGTTTTGCAGTGAAAGCAGCGGTTGGTTGGGTTAGCCCGGTAGTCGGCCTTGCTCAACTCGTCGGTCACGATGATCTGATGTGCGATACCCCAGTCCTCGCTGAGCCTTTGGGATAGCGCGAGGTCCGTGCGCTTGAGGCTGGCAGAGCCAGAGGTCACCGCCAATGCATTATTGCCGAGTACCTGACCTGCAACATAGGCCACTAAGGAAGAATCAATACCCCCAGAAAAGGCGACCACAGCGCTACCGTAGCCGCGAATTATTTTTTCCAGCTGTCCGTACTTTTGTTCCAGTTCTGGGGTCATAGATGACATCACAATCTGTTAATTCGATTTGCTAAAAAGCCTGCGCCAAAGCCGTTGTCGATATTCACCACGCTAACGCCTGACGCGCAGCTCGTCATCATACCAAGTAGGGCGGCAACACCATCAAAGGCGGCACCGTAACCGACACTCGTAGGCACCGCGATGATGGGCTTGTCGACCAGGCCGCCGACGACACTTGGCAGCGCGCCTTCCATGCCCGCGACAACGATCAATACACGAGCGCTGCGCAGTTCGTCCAGGCGCGCAAGCAGTCGGTGCAGTCCGGCGACGCCCACATCGTAAATGCGCTGCACGTTGTTGCCATAAAATTCCGCGGTGAGCGCGGCCTCTTCTGCCACATGCATATCAGACGTGCCTGCGCTTACCACGGCAACGGTGTGTTCAAGAGGTTGAGGCGGATGATCGTGCCACCACAGAAGCTGGGACATGGCGTGGTATTGGGCGTTGGCCGGCAAGTTTGCAAGCTGATCGAATGTTGCCTGATCAAGCCGGGTCACCAGTACGCTGGTGCTGCGATTCACCATGGCTGCCACAATGTCAGAGATCTGCCCGGCAGTTTTGCCGGCGCCAAAAACTACTTCCGCTGAGCCTGTGCGCCGTGCGCGATCGGTGTCGAGCACCGTATGACCCAGGTCGGTAAAAAACTGGGCGCGGATTTGTCGGGCGGTTTCTTCGCCGTCGATCCGTCCTGTTTTGAACGCTGCGAGTAATGCCTCTAACTTGTCAGAGGCAGCAATGGATTCTTCTGAGTTCACTGGGCTTAGGATTGTCCAACGGTGCCCGCATTTTTCAGCGCAGCAATGGCCTCGTCGCCCATTCCAAAGTCGCGCAAAATCTGCTCGCTGTGCTGGCCTATCTGAGGTGCTGGCCCTTGGGGTTTAACGTCGGCAGTTGCAAAGCGCATGGGAATGTTCACGGTTGTATAGGTCCCAAGCTGCGGATGCTCGATGGTGGGAAACATGCCGAGCTCTTGCGCATGAGGATCCTGGGGCACTTCATGCAAGCCCATTACGGGACCCCAGATAAGATTGGCGGCGTCGAAAATTTTGCCCCACTCGTCACGAGACTTCGCCGCAAGGGCGGTATCAAAAATTTCGATCAACTCGGCCATGTTGCGATAGCGGGCTTTGGAATCGACAAAGCGCTCATCATCAATTATTTCCTGCAAGCCAATGGCCTCACACAGCCGCGACCAATAGGCTGCATCGGGCAGCATGTTAAAGACGACCCAGTTGCCGTCGCCGCAGGGGAAGCGGTTACCGGTAATGGTCAGCAGCTCGTCGCGGCGACGTTTGCGCACCGGCATGTGATCAACTGCAGTTACCGCATAATCCGAGGCCTGAGTCCAAACCGCGGCCTCATATAGCGACGTTTCTACGACCTGACCTTCGCCAGATTTTTCGGCGAGGCGCAGCGCGCCCAAAATTGCCCCGACCATGGCCAGCCCCGTGGTGTGATCACCCTGAGCGGGGCGCGCCATGGGCACCAGGCCGTCGTCGCCTTCACGCATAGAATCATACAAACCTGAGCGACCAAAAAAGGCGGTCACGTCATAGCCTGGCCGCCAGGCATCAGGCCCAGACGTGCCATAGCCCGTGAGGGTTGCGTGTACGAGTTTTGGGTTGACCTTGAACAGGCTCTCCGGGTCTAGGCCGAACTTAGCTTGGCGTTTGGTGAGCAGGTTACACATGAAGATGTCGGCTTTTGTTGCCAGCTGCCGGACCAGCTCAGCCCCCTCGGGTTGATCCAGTGCCACGGCGATGGATTCTTTGCCACGATTGTCCACGTCGAATTGAAAGTCGTAGTCTTTGAAGGCCTCATCGAAGCGCTCGCCTTTCACAGGTCGGCTCATACCTCGCATAGGGTCACCGCTGATGGGTTCGATCTTGATGACTCTGGCACCCATGTCTGCGAGCACCGCGCCGGCGCTTGGAGCCGCCATCCAGTTGTCGATCTCTAGTACTACAACGTCATCTAAGGGTGCCGCCATGCCCAACCTCTCCCAATAAATTCCAGGCAGGGATTACAACGAAGGGGGCGTGTCGGTGCAAGGAGTATTGGTTTTTTCAGAGTGTTAGCGAATGTGTCGGCTACATCACGTGCAGGGATTTGGGCCCAACAGGACGGTGAGCTATCGTCACTTGGACGTCTTCTGCGGTGTAAGCGGCGGCAGGTACGTTTTTCAAATAGGGGTTTCAATGAAAGTCTATGGCGATATCCAATCGGGCAACTGCTACAAAAAAAAAGCTCCTAGCTGGGTTGCTAGAAATGCAGCACGAATGGATCCATGTCAGTGTCCTCGAAGGCGGAACTCAGACGCCTGAATTTTTGAATAAGAACCCAAACGGCAAGATTCCCGTGCTGGCGCTTGAAGGTGGACGTTTCCTGTCTGAGTCAAATGCAGTGATCAATTTTCTGGCAACGGGCACTGCGCTTCTGCCTGAGGACCTGCTTCAGTATGCGAAGGTTCAACAGTGGCAGTTTTTTGAGCAATACAGCCATGAGCCCTTTATTGCGGTGGCCAGATTCATCGCAAAGTTCCTAGGTTTACCGGAGGAGCGCAGAGCCGAGTACGAGTCTAAGCAAGAGGGCGGCCACAAAGCACTGCGGGTCATGGAGCAGCAGCTTCAGCAGACGCCCTACTTGACGGGAAACCAACTAAGCACTGCGGACATTGCGTTGTACGCCTATACCCATGTCGCGGGTGAGGGCGGCTTTGACTTGACGAGCTATTGCGCGGTTGAAGCCTGGCTAAAGCGCATTCGGTCGGAGCCAAAATACGTTGCGATGCAGTGAAGTACTTATCTCGCCTAAGGACGAGCTGTGTCCAAACTCTTCAACATGCGCTTTAGCGCAAAGTGGCGATAGCTGGTCAGAACAAGATCCTCAATCTCCGTCATATCCTGATGACTGTGGATATCTAGGTTCAACCAACCTTGGTGACCAATGTATTGCGGTATGCGATATCGAGGGTCTGCGGTGCGCAGAGCCTGCTCTTCGCCTCCGGCCCAGATGCTGAGCTCTAGGCGACCGCGGTAAAAATGCAGGGTACAAAAATTTTTCTTACCCGCGCGAAAACATGGGGTGCCAAACTGTTGGTCTGGCGTAACTTCGGGGAGCGCGAGGCACAAGTCGCTGATCATGGCCCGAATGGCCGCAATCTCCGGCCGTTGGAACGGGTTGAATTCCTCTGCATCAATCCCTTCGATGGGTGGCTCGATCTCTAGTGCCTCGCCTTGCAGTGCTCCCACGCGTTCTGGAGCCACATGGGAATAAGCCTCGTAGATGCGTTGACTGATAATCTGCCAGTCGAGACCCTGGTCCAGGTTAACTCCCAGCCAGCCGCTGGGACCGACATAGGGTGGAATAAAGTAAAAGGCCTCGTTCTTCTCTACATAGAAAGTTTGTGCGCCTGGCGGACTGTGCAGCCATAGCGCGATAAGCCCGTCACCGTGGTGATTGATCTGAAAGATGGCAAAGGTCTTGTCGGCAACCCGAAAATTTGGGCTGCCGCGGCTCATTACTTCGCTGGTTTCCGGCATGCCTAGGCAAATCTCGCGTACCGCGTCGGTAATGTTCTTACCCATATCTGTCGTCTCCCCGCGGTGATTGGGTTGGCGTGATAGACTAACCGGATCCCTGAGTTGGCCATACCCTTGCAGCAATCTTTCGCTTCAGAACACAAACCATTTCTCGGTTGGAAGATGGTCTTAGTCGCCTTTTGTATCGATTTCGTGGCGGTGGGCTTCTTTTTTTACTCCTACGGAGTGTTTTTTAAAGCCATCGCTGCAGATTTTGGTGGGTCTCGCTTGGGCGTAGCCATTGGCCTGACCATCACCAGCACCGTTGGGGCCATCGTTGCTCCCTATGTGGGTCGTGCGCTGGATAAGTTTCCCTTACGCAACGTCATGGGCGTCGGTGCACTCTTCATGGCCGTTGGATTTTTGGGTCTTTCCTTTGTGCAGAATGAACTGCAGTTTTATCTTGTGCTCGGCCTGTTCATTGGCTTTGGTGCCAGCAGTATGGGTAATTTGGCCACCAGTAAGCTGGTGGCGAATTGGTTCGACAGGCGTCGCGGTACAGCACTTGGCATCGCCGCTGCCGGGGTGTCTTTGTCTGGTGTGGTCATGCCCTATATCAGTGCCGAATTGATTGAGAATTTTGGTTGGCGACAAGGCTTCCTAGCGTATAGCGCGTTCACGTTTTTCGTCGTGGTGCCGCTGATTTTTCGATTGGTGATCTCTCGTCCTGAAGATGTGGGTATGCGCCCAGACGGGGCGATTGTTTCTGCGAAGACGACAGATGCTGGCGAGACGGTACAGGCCCCAGTGGCAAAACCGCGCATGCTCGAGCTCTTCAAGGACCACAATTTCCGGATGATCGTGCTGACGTTCTCGCTGGTGTTCTGCTGCATGAGCGCCACGTTGACGCATATGATTCCGCGTCTAACGGACTTTGGTTATACCCTGGTAGAAGCATCCCTCGTCATGTCGATGTGCGCGGGATTCGGGGTGGTGGGTAAACTCAGTTTCGGTTGGTTGAGTGATCGTTTTTCAGTGCGCAAGGTCATGGCAGTTGTCATTACCGCCCAGTTCAGCGGTCAGTTTCTGATGTACGAATCACTCGACTACTTCACCTTTGCCATCGGCGCGTGTCTATTTGGTTACGGAGTGGGTGGCGTAGTACCGATGCATGGCGCCGTGGTGGGTAAAACGTTCGGTCGTGATCGCTTTGGAGCTGTGCTTGGTTTGATGCGGCCGGCCATGTTCCCCATTCAAATTCTCGGCGTGCCCTTTGCGGGATGGATCTTTGATGTGACCGGTTCTTACGACATGGCCTTTCAGGTGTTTTTAGGGCTATACCTTTTTGCAGCGCTCGCCATCGCGTTCTACCGTCAGCCAGCTAAGATCGTTACCTAGCGGCTTCAGCCTGTCACTGCAGGGTTGATCAAAATCTTGACTTTAGCAGCTGTATTTGCGGCGTACCTTGGTGGTTACAGCGCAGGTTTACCGCGTCGGCCAACACATGTTCGGCGATGTAGGGTTCAAAGCTCACCTTGGTAAACGGCTTGATGTCGTCAAATTCCAGCTCGACTGAAAAACCTTGGACCACGGGCAGAACCGTGATTGCGCTGACATGATTGAGCATGTCGCCGAGCTCCGAGGTTAGGGATTGTTGGGAAGAGCGATCTGCAGTGACCCCGCGCACGAGATATTTCAGCAAACAAGGCTGTTTTTGAATGCGCATTGTTTGGCTAGGCGTTCTTCCATACTGGGGGACGTTTCTCTAAGAAGGCGTTCACCCCCTCGCGCTGATCCTCGGTGCTAAACAAGTCGACAAACCTCTGGCGCTCGTAGGGCAGGGCATCAGCGACCGCATTGTCTCGTGCCTGGTGAATCAGCTCCTTGCAGTAGGTGACGGAGATTGGGCTTTGCTGGGCAACTTGGGCAGCCAGCTCCAAAGCGCGTTCTTTTGCACTCCCTTGCTCAACCACTTCCTCAACTAAGCCGATACGTTCAGCCGTGACGGCATCGACCCGTTCGCCGCAAAGAATCATTTTCTTTGCCCAACCCTCACCGACCAGCCAGGAGAGCCGCTGGGTGCCGCCGGCGCAGGGCAGCAGCCCGACCTTGGGCTCTGGCAGCGCCAATTGCGCCTGTTCTTCGGCAATTCGAATGTCGCAAGCAAGGCAGGCCTCCAGGCCGCCGCCCATGGCGAATCCGTTAATAGCGGCAATGGAGACACCGCGAAAATCCGCCAGACACTCAAAACCCTTGCCAAAAAACTCCGCCATTGCCCTCGCTTGGTCCGGGTCACCATCGGCGAATAGATTTAAGTCGGCGCCTGCGGAGAAAAATTTCTCTCCCTTACCTGTAATGACCAGGGCGAAGATGTTTTTGTCCGCATTTAGAGTTTCGATCAGGCTGGCTAGCGCGGGCAGACTGTCGGTGTCCCAGGTATTTGCCCCAGGGTTGTCGATGGTAATCAGCGCTGTGTGATCGATGATCTCAACCTTGAGTTTGTCTGATGTGCTGATGCTCACTGTATGACCTCCAAGGCGCCTGCCATGAACATGCGGCGAGAAATGATCACCCGCATAATCTGATTCGTACCCTCTAATATCTGATGCACCCTCGTGTCGCGCACATAGCGCTCCATGGGGTACTCCTTCAAGTAGCCGTAACCACCCAGTAGCTGCAGAGCGTCATTGCAGACTTTGAAGCCAGCGTCCGTGGCGAATCGCTTGGCCATGGCGCAGTAGGTGCCGGCTTGGCCGTCGCCAATGTCCAGCTTGCTGGCTGCCAGTCTTACCATTTGGCGAGCAGCGATCAGTTCAGTCAGCATGTCTGACAATGCGAACTGAGTCGCCTGAAAGTCAGCAATCGCCTGACCGAATTGTTTGCGCTCCTGTACATAGGCGGTGGCGTCTTCCAGTGCTTTTTGTGCCGTGCCCACGCTGCAGGTGGCGATATTGATACGACCGCCATCGAGGCCGTCCATGGCGATGGAAAAGCCCTGACCCTCTTCGCCGAGGCGGTACTTCTTTGGAACTCTTACGTCGTCAAAGGTAATCGCTCGGGTAGGCTGAGCATTCCAGCCCATTTTATGTTCGTTCTTGCCGTAACTAATTCCGTCGGCATCTGCAGGAACTAGGATCGCCGTGACGCCCTTTGGCCCGTTGTCGCCAGTGCGCATCATGAGCACCAGGACATCGGTCTCGCCTGCACCAGAGATAAAGGCCTTGCTGCCATTAATAATGTAGTAATCGCCGTCGGCGACAGCACGGGTGCGCAGTGCTGCCGCATCAGAACCCGCGCCCGGTTCGGTTAAACAGTACGAGGCAAGTTTGGCGCCGGACACCAGATCTGGGCACCACTTGTCAATCACCTCTTGCTGGCAGTATCGACCAATCATGTTTGTGGCCATGTTGTGAATGGTTAAAAAGGCGGCAGTAGTTGTGCAGCCTTTCGCCAATTCCTCAACGATTAGGCTTGCATCCAAGCGCGGCAGCGCAAGCCCGCCAGCATGCTCTGGGGTGTACATACCCATAAAGCCGAGCTCACCGGCCTGGCGCAAAGCGTCTTTCGCAAAAACATTGTTTGCGTCCCATCCTGCGGCAAAGGGCGCCAGCTGATCCTCGGCGAAGGCCTTGGCGGTGCTGACGTAGCTTTGCTGTTCTTCGGTGAGGGAAAATTCCATGCTCTCTCCCAGTGCTTCAAAAGAGTGACCGCAGTTTAGTACACCGCGCAGCGCGCGGCATCAGTTTGACGTCGCTACCAGCTTGGGCGGCTTGGCGAACCAAAAGCATAGAGCGCCAATCAAGGAACAAAAGGCGATGCAGGTAAAGGCCAGGTCATAGTTGCCGTAAATATCAAACATGATGCCGGAAAACAGCGGGCCAAGGGTCATACCCATCATGACGATTAGGGACGAAATACCCATGATGGTGCCGAAGGATTTGGGGCCAAAATAGTCTGCGCGCAGGGCAACCATGAGGGGTGCTCTTACTCCCCAGGCCAAACCGTGAGCCACGGCGAAGGCGATTACCAAGGAAGGATCTGCGCCATAGGTTAGAGCGATCAGACCCACGAAGTGGCCCAGCATGCACAGCGTACATATTGCGCGTTTATCGAACCGATCGCCGATTACCCCGCCCAAAAATAAGCCAGCCATTTGCAGAGCCGTCATCAAGGCGAAAACGAAGCCCGCGTTCACAGGGTCATAGCCTAAATCAAAGGTCAGATAGGGAATGAGGTGCGCCAGCATGGACGATACCGTAAGCAAGGACAGTGCATGACCGCTGGATATCAGCCAGAACGATGGCTCTCTCACTGCCTCACGCCACGACAGGCTAACCTGGGTCTCCTGGGGAGCGGTGTCTTCACCGTCAGCTTTCTGTGGCCGAACCCCGTCTGGTACTTCCCCATAATCTTCGGGACGGTGGCGCACCAGGCTCACCAAGGGTAGCCCCACTACGAAGATCAGGATGCTGGAATACAGCGCCATAGAGCGCCAGCCGAAGGCCTCCAACCCCATCATCACGAAGGGTACGCACAGGCCTCCCGCAGAGAAGCCGATTTGCGACATGGCCACGGCCTTGGCCCGATGTGCGTCAAACCAGCTGACGATGGATACCATAAGGGTCGCGAAGCCGCCCAGGCTTGAGCCGAGGGCGATCAGAATAAATGCCACGAAATAGGTGGTGATGGATTCCACCAGGCTGAAGATGAAAAATCCCAGGGCGAAGATCAGCGTGCCAATGATCAATATGCTACGGGGCCCATATCGATCGACCAGCCAGCCTTGGATTGGTCCAAGCAGGCCGCTCTCAAGTCGGGTCAGTGCAAAGGCGAGTGACAGCACCGACATGCTCCAGCCGAAGTCAGCCTGCAGCTTGAGCGCATAACCACCATACGAATGCATCCAGGTTAGGGCCGCTAGCCATTGCACACCCGCACAGGCGAGGACGATCCACCATCCGTAAAAGACGTGACCGTTGGGTCGAAAAATATTGTTGAGCTGCGCTCCTGCGGCTGCCAGAGGAGATGACATCGACGCATAATAAGGACTGGCAGGTGCGCTGACGAGATTGACAACGCGCAGGTTTCTTGCGGTTACCGAAATAAGCAGGGATTCTCTTGTGATGGACAAAAAAACCGCAGCGATAGCCGATGCATCTGACAACAGTGCCTTGGATATTGCTATTAGCAACGAAGGACAAGCCTTGGTCTTGTCTGGTGGTGGCGCGAGGGCAGCCTATCAAGTGGGATGCCTGCGAGCCTTGGCTCGAAGCCTGCCGGACTTTCGGCCGCAAATATTGACCGGTGTCTCTGCGGGTGCGATCAATGCCACCCACCTTGCCGCGTTTCAGGGTTCCTGGGGCGAGAGCGTTGAGGCCCTGGTCAGGCTTTGGCAGGCCATGCGCACCGAGCAAGTATACCGAACGGGCTTGGGCCATTTGGCGGGCCGCATGGCTCATTGGGCGCTGCACTTTGTCAGCGGCGGCAGGCTTGGCCGCAAGGACATACGTGGCATGGTTAATAACAAGCCGCTGCGCCGTTACCTTAACGAACAATTGTCCGCCCAGCCCGGTACGGGAGAGATACCGGGGGTTGATCGCAACCTGGCAGAGGGCTGGTTGAAGGCCCTGGCGGTGGTTACGACCAATTACGCCAGCGGTCGCTCAGAGGCCTGGGTGGATACTCTGCAGCAGCAAATTTGGAGCGGCAGTCAAACCACGGCCCGACGTACGTCGCTTACCCTGGACCATGTGATGGCTTCCGCCGCGCTGCCGTTTTTCTTTCCCTCAGTGAAGCTGCAGCAACAGTGGCATGGTGATGGCGGTATCCGCCTCGCCGCGCCCCTATCTCCTGCTATGCGCCTTGGGGCCAGGCGCATTTTGGCGGTTTCGCCGCGTGTCAAACCCCAGGTGGGTGGCAGCGAGTTACCAGCGAGCTATCCCTCGCCGGGACAGGTTGCTGGGGTAATGCTGAACGCCGTGTTCCTGGATTTGCTGGATTTTGATGCGCTCCAGATGCAGCGCGTGAACGATCTGCTCAGTCGGATACCGCAGCAGGACTGGGGACGACAGCGTCAGGTGGATGTGATGGTACTAAGGCCGAGAGAGGATCTGGGTAAAATTGCCCGGCAGTCCCAGCCGCAAATGCCCCGGGGGTTTCGGTTCGTTTCCGGTGGTTTCGGCGGGCGAGATGAGCCAACAGCGGACGCTCTCAGTATGGTGAACTTCGAGCCGGACTATATTGGTCAGCTCATTGATTTCGGCGAGCAAGATACTCTCGATCGAATGGACGAGATCGAAGCCTTTCTGCGAGGCTAATGCTGCGGGTGCTACTGCGCTAGGCAGTTAGCGTAGTAAGTCACGGTGCCAGGCCAATCGCTAAACACGCCTCGAACGCCCACATCCTTGGCCAATACGTGCAGTGCCTGCAGCATTTGACCCTCGCCGGTCATAGCGCCGGAGATCGGTGCGTATAGCCAGTTGTTCGCGTCTGTAGGATCTCCGGCTTCAAACGTCCAAGTGATGATCTCCAACCCAGCAGATTTGGCGAGGCGCGCATACAGGCTTGGCACGATCTCGCCAGCATCGTTCAGGGTGAGCAGCATGGGCATGGGCGGAGCGATGATGTTGAGTCCTCGCGCCCTTAGTGCCTGGAAGTCTGCTTCGCTGGGCTGAAAGCCGGGCATGCGGCCTCTGGCGTCCAGCCAGACCGCCTGATCCGCAAAATCTGGATGATTCTCAATCCAGTGCCAAATGTCTTCCGGATTGAACGACTGGGGAAAGACTTTGGTTGGATCGATGCCCGCGGCGCGATATTCCGCCAGCAGCTTGTCCGCATAGGCGGCCTGGGTGAAGCCCGGAGCAAAGGGCATATCGACCATGGGACGCTTCAGTTCTGGTGTGAACGTTCGGCCCAAGGCGTTGATCAATTCGATACTTTGGGCGTGGGTCATCAGTGTGCCGCAGGCAAGAGGCTCACTCACAACGGGGGAGCGGAGGGGGGCTAGATACTCTTCAACGTTTTCAGCTTGGCTGTTGCTGCGATCCGGGCGGGCGCACAGGGTTTTGAACTCCGCCAGCGAAATATCTGAGGTGCAGCAAGTCGCGCTGGCGGGCTGCTCTCCGATGGCCGGACGAAAGGGGGCTGAGCATTTGGATGCCAGTGAGGTCTGTAGAATGTTCGTCGTAGTGGCGAGATCGCACTGAGAGTGTCGACAGACCAGCTCCAAGTCCTTGGTAAAGGTGACATCGCATTCGATGACACCGGCACCCTGCTCGGCTGCCGCAATGTAGCCTTCGCGGCTGTGTTCCGGGTAACCCAGAGGTGCTCCACGGTGGGCGATGGAAAAGTCCGTCGGATAAAAACTATGAGTTGCGCAACTTTGCAGGCGATCCTTTAGCGGTCCTTGTGTCAGAGTGTCGCTGAGTTTTAGCGCTCGATCCGTGGGCACTACCGCTTGCGCAGATTCGCCTGCCTGGGATGCGCCCGCAACGAGCAGGCTGATTGACAACAGCGCAGCATGTGCGCAGATTTTCTGAAGATAGTGCATGAATAGCCGATGTCATTTTTGCACGCGAACCCTATCATCGTTTCCATAACCGTTTGATGAACCTTGCCGCGTGACCAATGTACTCGTCTTTCAAAGTGCGCCTGCTAATAGCGACCCTTGGCAGCGCCAGTGTATGTCTAGCGTTGAACAGTGGGCACTCGCCAGCGGCTACGACTATCGGTTGCTTGGTGATGAGCTGTTCGAGGCTGTGCCTGACTGGTACATGAGCAAGGTGCGAGGGCGCATGCCCATTGCTTCAGATCTGGGGCGTCTTCAGTGGGCTCAGCGATTTTTGCGGGGTGGCTACGATTGGGTGATCTGGATGGACGCCGACATGTTGGTGTTCGCGCCGGAGCGGCTGATCGTTGATTTAAAGCAGGCCTGCACCTTTGGGCAGGAGCATTGGGTGCAGGCAAAGGTTGGTGCACCGGGTCGCTGGGAGGTTCGTAAGAACATACACAATGCCTTCGCGGCTTTTCCTGCCGAGTGCCCCGTCCTGCCATTTCTCATCGACATTATTCTGCGCATGATGCGGCGGGTTGATCCCGATCATATTGCTCCGCAGATGATGGGTCCGAAGTTACTGTCGAGTTTGCACAATTTGGCGGCCTTTGATTTTCGACCGGATATTGGTGCGCTATCGCCAGAGGTGATGTCTGTCATCGCAGGCGATATGCGCAGTCATTCTGGTGAGAGTGCCCTGCAGGCACTTTGCAAGGCCCAGCCAAGGCCACTGGTCGCGGCGAATTTGTGCGCCAGCCTAATGCCGCAGGTGCTCACCATGGCTGGAGGCGCTAACGATAGTGACGAGGTTATGCAGCGTGTGATTGGTTTGCTGCTTCGCTGTGCACAGGGGCTATCGCAGCCGGAGAATCTTGGTGCTTGATACCTAGACCGGCCTTACTTAGTCTGGCTGGTCGAACGAGTATCACCGCGTGAACGCAGGAGAGAGCAATGTCTGGAACACCCATTGAAAATGCTATGGAAACGCTGAATGCCCAAATTGGTCAGGCGTCAGAACCTACTGACTGGTTTGAGATCACTCAGGACCGAGTGAACACTTTTGCTGATGCCACCCTTGATCAACAGTGGATTCATGTCGATCCCGAACGAGCCAAGTCAGGCCCCTTTGGTGCTCCCATCGCTCACGGTCAGCTCACCCTGTCGATCATGAGCTTCTTACCCGGTGGTGCAGGTGTCGGCCTGCCCGCATTGGACGGTATGAAACTCGGCATCAACTACGGTTGGAACAAGGTGCGCTTTATGAATCCTGTGCAGGTTGGCGCGAAGATCCGCACCGTAGGCAAGCTCAAGTGCGTAGAAGAAAAGGGCGGGATGCTTGAAGTTATAAACGAGATGACCGTTGAAATCGACGGCGCAGACAAGCCCGCCTGCGTAGCTGAAAGTGTGCTGCGTATCGTTTTTTAACGATCAATCTTTGACTGAGTGCTGACAATATTCCACCGGCCGCGCAATTTTCTGCGTGGCGCCCTGAATTCAGGCAACCTCTAAGTCATGTTTACTTATTTAAATCCTGACGTACGTAAACGGCTAATCGCCGATGGCAAACTTATTCGTATTGATTCGAATGGGTCGGTCATCGACGTCGATCAGCAAGAGCCCCCCAACGAGTTGGCCATCAATCTGATGGGTCCGATTCCTCTGCCAATTAAGCTGCCTGGTGTGGACACGACAGTGCAGTGGTACGCGGCAGTGCGCAGTACTGAACTGCGGGGTGTGGAGGCACTCGCTTCGGAACTGAATGCGCGTGGCGGTCAGCATCTCTTCGCCCACTTGGTATCGCCGTTGGCGGTAAACAGCGTATTAGTCGTTGGCGAACCCGGCGATAATCCCCTGGTTAGGGTGCACAGCAATTGCCTCACCGGCGATGTGTTTGGTTCCGAGCGCTGCGACTGCGGCCCTCAGCTAGCGTCAGCGATTAATCGTATTGGTGAAGAGGCAAGTGGCGGCTATCTGATCTACATGGCAGGTCATGAGGGCAGGGGTATTGGACTTTGGGCCAAGGCCGCGACCTATCTGCTGCAGGACGCTGGCGAAAATACCTATCAGGCAAATCGCAGCCTAGGCCTTCCCGACGACTGTCGGGACTTTACTGATGCCGCCGTGCTGTTGAAGCGGTTTGTGGGCGATGCGCCTTTTCGTTTGCTGACCAACAATCCCAAGAAGCTTGAAGACCTTGCGGCCCACGGTTTGACCCAGGTAACCCGGGAGAAGCATGTCTTTGGCGTTGGTGAGTGGAACAAGCGGTACCTCAACGCGAAGCGTGATTGGGGACACAAGCTTGCCGAAGAAGACCTGAACTAGCCGACCCGAATGAAAGCGACTGCCATATCGGCGCTATTGGCTTTGATGCTTGCAATAGCCCAGGTTCAAGCAGATGTGCGCATCAATCAGGTTCAGTTTGTCGGCAGTCATAACAGCTACAAGCAAGCCATGTCTGGTTTCTACCGAGCAGTGCTCGGTCTGATTGATGCCGATGCGGCCAAGTCGCTGGATTATGAGCATGTGCCACTGCAAGATCAGCTCGACCTCGGCCTGCGAAAGCTTGAGCTGGATGTGTTCTATCAGCCGCAGTCTCTGACCTTTCCGGTGGGCCATGTTCAAGTCATCGATATGAACAGCCATTGCCTGACCTTGCGGGCCTGTCTTACTGAGGTTGTTCAGTGGTCTGATGCCAATCCCCAGCATGCCCCTATTTGGATCAGCTTCAACGCTAAAGACCAGCAAATTGACTGGCTGCCAGCCCCAACACTCTTCGATGCCCAGGCGTTTTCGACCATGGATGATGTGCTGGAAGAAGTGATGGGGTCTCGACTGATTAGACCGGCGGCGGTAAAAGCGCCGGGCGCTAGCCTGCCGAATTGGCCTACCCTTGATGAGGCAAGAGGCAAATTTTTGTTGATTCTCGACGAAGGCGGGGCCAAGCGGGAGACCTATCTGAATGACTGGCGGCAAAGACCGATGTTCACCTCCGTGGGAATCGAGCATCCGGCTGCAGCCGTGATGATTGTTAATGATCCTATCAAGGACTTTGGGCGTATCCAGAAACTGGTGCGTGGGGGTTTCATGGTCAGAACCCGAGCGGATGCCAATACGGTCGAGGCAAGAGCTAATGATGTAAAGCGACTGCAGGCGGCCCTTGCCAGCGGGGCTCAAGCCGTCAGTACTGACTACTACATGCCGATCAATCCCTTTGGGAACAACTACCGTGTCTGGCTAGCAAGTGGCGAGCGCTGTAACCCGGTGTCTGCGCCGCCGCAGTGCAGGCAGGCAGATATAGAACCGTAGGCTCAGCCAAAAAAAAAACCGCCTTGCGGCGGTTTTTTCGGCGGTTCTAAACCGCTACTTCAAGACAAGCTTGTCGTCGATAGCGGTATACGGCTGACCTTCGTACTTGCGTACTTCGTTTCGGCCAACAACCATGTGATGCACCTCATCTGGCCCATCCGCCAAACGCAGGGTGCGCTGACTGGTGTACATGCGAGCAAGCGGCGTCCACTGCGATACACCGGTAGCACCGTGAATCTGGATGGCTTGGTCGATGATGTTGCAGACCTTCTCGGGCACCATGGCCTTGATGGCACTAACGTAAACCCGGGCTTCTTTGTTGCCTAGTGTGTCCATGGCCTTGGCCGCTTGCAGTACCATCAGACGGCAAGCATCGATCTCGATCCGTGCGCGAGACACCCATTCAATGTTTTTGCCCAGCTGAATGATTGGCTTGCCGAACGCATGACGCGTGGTCGAACGGCGAATCATCAGTTCTAGGGCACGCTCAGCGACGCCGATGGAGCGCATGCAGTGGTGGATGCGGCCTGGTCCCAATCGCAGCTGAGAGATTTCAAAGCCCCGGCCTTCACCGAGCAGCATGTTTTCTTTCGGTACGCGGACGTTGTCAAAGTGAATGTGCATATGACCATGAGGGGCATCATCGTGGCCGAAAACTTCCATGCCTTCGAGGATGTTCACGCCCTTGGCATCGATAGGCACGAGGATTTGCGACTGCTGCTTGTGAGCGGGCGCGTCTGGGCTGGTCTTAACCATGGTGATCATGATCTTGCAGCGTGGGTCGCCGGCACCTGAAATGTAGTACTTCTCACCGTTGATCACCCACTCGTCGCCGTCAAGCACGGCTTGGGTGCAAACGTTCTTGGCATCAGAAGAGGGTACAGCAGGCTCGGTCATGGCAAATGCAGACCGGATCTCGCCGTTCAGTAGGGGCTTCAGCCACTGTTCTTTTTGCTCTGGGGTGCCGACGCGCTCAAGGACTTCCATGTTGCCGGTATCAGGTGCGCTACAGTTTAGCGTTTCTGAAGCGAGTGGGCTCTTGCCAAGCTCGTTAGCGATAAAGGCATAGTCTAGGTTGCTAAGACCTTCTCCAGTATCTGCATCAGGCAAGAAAAAGTTCCATAGGCCGGAATCTTTGGCTTTTTGCTTTGCGGTTTCGAGCAGCTCAAGCTGCCCATCACCGTAGCCCCAGTGTTCTTTTCGACCTTCACCCAAGCGATGATATTCCTCGGTGATCGGGTCGACATTCTCTTTGATGTGTTTTTTTACAGCATCCAGAAGCGGCTGGGCTTCGTCTGACATCGTCAGATCAAATAGATCTGGATTTTCTAATACGGCTTCGGTCATCTTGTCTCTCTCCGCGTTTTTAGTTCGTCACCCGATATTAACGCAATCCTCGGTTGATGCCACATCGACAAAACCGGATCTTGTCTCGAACGCCGGGACACTGATTGGACGCTTACCCTGCGCTTTGGGGTTCTTCAATAAGGCCGCCAATCTCTCCTTCGCTGCTATCAGCCTCGCGCACGAAGTCGTGAATGATGATGTAGAGGCAGGGAACCAGCATGAGGGTTATGACGGTGGCGAAGAGCACGCCCCAAGCTAGGGAGATAACCATTGGCAAGAAAGGTGCCGTCGCGGGGGTACTGGTAGACATGAGCGGTATCAGTCCCACGAAGGTTGTCACCGACGTCAAAATGATGGGTCGAAAGCGTATGGACGCGGCACCCAATATGGCCTCGATAGGCGTCTTACCCTCGAGCTTGCGTTTGTTAGCGTAATCAACGAGCACCAAGGATGCATTGACTACGACGCCGGAGAGCGCGGTTAAACCCAGTGCCGAAAAGAAGACCAGCTGTTGATCAAGTACATAGTGACCTGCGATCGCGCCAACGGCGCCAAAAGGAATTACGCTCATGATAATCAGTGGCTGCACATAGCTTTTCAGCGGTATGGCGAGTAAAGAATAAATCAATATCAGCGACAGTAGCGATCCTATCGCTAGCCCACCGAGGGCGTCGGCCCGCTCTTCCTGCTCTCCGCCAAGCTGAATGTCGATACTTGGGTATCGTTGCTGAAAACTAGGGATGATTTGATTGCGAATGGCCGCGCTGACTTCCTCCGGGGCGACGCTTGAGCGGTCTACATCGGCGGATACGAAGACATTTCGCTGGCCGTCGCGGCGGTCTATCGCCGAGTAGCCCCGAGCAATGGAAAAATCGGCAACGGAGTAGAAGGGAACCTCAGAGCCGTTAGGTGTTCGGATGTACATATCTTCAAGATTACTGATGGACTTTCGCTCGGCTTCCGGGAAGCGCACCATCACACGAACATCGTCCTTACCGCGGGCAACGCGCTGGGCTTCAGCGCCGTAAAAGGCCGCGCGCACCTGAGTGGCAAGATCGTTCAGGGTGAGGCCTAAGTTTCTTGCTTCGGGCAGGAGGTCTAGCTGAATTTCTTGCTTACCAACGCGCCAGGAATCGGAGATGTCAAAAACGCCATCAAATTTTGATAGTTCACCCTTGAGTTCTTCGGCGGCCAGCCGCAACTCATCAACGTCGTCGCCGCGCATCTGATATTCCAGGGGTGAGCCGGTGCCAAATTTGTCTGCATCGAAGGTGAGGTTAACCGCATCGGGAATGCCGCCCACGGCGTCACGCCAGCGGTTAGCGAAAATTTTGGCAGAGATGTCGCCGCGCTCGGCCAGCGGTGCAAGATCGATCACTACCTCAGCAATATTGCTCGACAAGCCGCCGAAAGGGTTTCCGGGGCCACTGCGCTGTGATTTGGTACCGACGCTGACGAGCGTGTGTTGGACGATGGGGTTTTCGAGACCAAGCTCTGCGGTGAGTTGCTGACTCACAATGCCAGAAGCACGTTCTATGCGCCTTGCCGCCTCCAGTGTCACATTGGCCGACACACCTTCAGGCATTTCCAGTTCCGCATAGACCCGGTCGCCTTCGACTGCGGGGAAAAATCCAAAGACGACGCGACCGCTTAAAATCATTGACAGGGCGACGATGAGCGCTCCAAGGCAAATCGCACCGGTGGCGTAGCGCCAAGTGATCACCTTCTCCATAAAGGGTCGGTAAGTTTGGGTGGCGAAGTGCTCGAGGCTGCCGCCTAGATAGCGCTGAACTGCCTTGAAACGTTCTGTCAGGGCGTTGCCCTTTGACTGGCGACCCCGCTTCACCAGGTGCGACGGTAAAATAAGCTGTGATTCGATGATGCTGAAAAACAATGCGAAGATGACAATCCAGCCGATAGGTGAGAAGAAATCTGCCATTTGGCCTCTCACCATGACTAGGGGTAAAAACGCTGCAATGGTGGTCAACACGCCAAAGATCACGGGGGTGCTGACTTCCCAGGTGCCATCGATCGCGGCGTTTAAGCGGCTTTTCCCCATCTGCTCATGCCCGTAGACGCGCTCACCAACGACGATTGCGTCGTCTACCACGATGCCCAAAACCAAGATAAAGCCCATGACAGTCAAAGTAGAGATGTTGATGTCGGTTGCAGGCAGCACGGCGATTGCGCCCATGAGCGCAACGGGTATACCAATGGCCACCCACATAGCCAGCTTAAATTCGAGAAATAGGGCTAGTATGACCAGTACCAGTACCAGGCCTCCGCCGGCGCTTCGGGTCAGTACAGACATGCGTTCCTGTAGGTCATCGGCACCGTTAATCCAGATCGTGGTCTTCAGTCCTTCGGGGAGCGTTGACTCAAACTGTCCAACCACGCGCTTGGTGTTCTCTACAATTGACATGAGATCTTCGGTCTCAACCTGGGACACGTTGATGGTTGCAGCGCGGGCACCATCGAATTCCGCCATGAGGAAACCCTCTTCGAAGGTGTCTCTTATGTCCGCGATATCACCCAGCAGTAAGCGAGTCCCATCCGGGCGAGTCATCACTACGACGTCGGCGAATTCCTCGCTGACGTAAGCTTGGCCCGTGGTGCGGATGAGTATTTCGCCGGCAGCTGAGCGGATGGTACCGCCGGGCATATCAAATGAGGACGCGCGAATCGCGTTGGCGACATTGTTTAGGGTAAGTCCGTATTCTTGCAGGGTTTGCTCTGAGACCTCGATAGAAATCTCATAGGGGCGTGTATAACCCACGCTTACGGTGGAAATGCCGCGCACCCGCGCCAGATCATCGCGTAACTCACGTGCCAGCTCTTTCAGCGTGCGCTCATCGGTATTGCCGCTTAGCGCAATTTGTATGGCGAGCCGCGCGCGAGCAATTTTAGAAACGATGGGTTTTTCGGTCTCAACCGGGAAACTGTTAATGCCATCAACTCGGCTTTTTATTTCCCCTAGGACAACGGTTTGATCAGCACCTTGGGCGATCTCCGCCATAATGTTGCAATAACCTTCAACCGCCGCACCTCCTGTGCGATCAATGCCCTCAACCCCTTCGATAGCTTCTTCGATACGAACACAGACACTCTTTTCCACCTCTACCGGCGCTGCACCAAGGTATGGCACCCCAACCCGAACGACGGGTATGTCGAACATTGGAAACTCTTCTTGGTTGGTGACGGCTAAGCTCAGTGCTCCCCCAACAAGGAGCATGATCATCAGAAGATTGGCGGCGACAGAGTTGTTCGCGAACCAGCGAATGGCGGTCAACATTGGCGGCTACCCCTGAATCGCTTGTGCGGTTGATTCGGCAACCGGGTTCACGGCCATGCCATCGATAGCGGTCTGTACCGTCGAGACACAGACCCTTTCGCCGGGCGCGAGTCCTGCATTGATCAGTACATTATCCTTGTAGAGCCGCAGTGGCTGAATGTCACGAAATCGAATTCGGTTCTCTCGATCGACGACAAGCACCTGATTGTCGTTGCGAATTGCCGAGCGGGGCAGGCGCACGATGTTGTCGACGGCTAAGCCCGAGATCTCTGCATTGACGAACAAACCGACGGATAAATCCTGAGAATCGTTAGCGCTTTCCACGCGAGCGACCAAATGAACCATACGGCTGGTGGTGTCGATCTCGGCTTCCGCGCGCACTATGTTGCCGTGCCACTCACGAGTTTGGCCGCCGTAGTCGGCACTAAGCTTGACCACTGGCTGCATGACTTCCGGGAAGTTGCCGTTACGAAGTGGCGGCAGGTTGAGAAAGGCTAACTGACGGTCGGCGATGGGAAGTCGCACCTCGACGATGTCATTGGCATAGAGTGTGGCGATGGCCTGGCCACGAGAGGCGAATTGGCCAATATCGATGTTCTCTGAGCGCACGAGTCCGGTGAAGGGTGCTCGTAGAGTTGTGCGTTTTACGTTTTCCTTGGCCTGTTCAAAGTTAGCCTGGGCATCCTCAAACGTCGCTTGAGTAACGCGATAGGCTCGCAAGCCGTTCTCAAGTGCCGATCGTGATACGAGTTTACGTTCCGCCAAGCTTCTCAGGCGTCCGTATTCGTACTTGGCGTGCTCTACTTCCGCGGTGGCGCGCTTAAGTGCGGCGTTGGCGCGATCTAATGCGTTGCGATAATCCAGGTCGTCAATACGCGCCAGCTCTTGGCCCGCCTCAAAAAAACCGCCTGCGACAAGACTAGGAGATGTCCAAGTGACTCGACCAGAAACCTCAGGTATGAGTTGAGTGATCGTGGAAGGCATAACAGAGCCCTGGGAGTGCACTTTTAGCTCTATGGATTCGGTCTCGATGGTCCTGACGCGCACGGTAAGTGGAGCCGGAAGATCACTGGAGGGAGCGAGTACTGGAGCCGTGGCCATCAAGGTGGCGGCCACCGAGAGGAAAATTAGAACGATGGCAGCTGGGATGACGAATGTTCTGATCATTACGCGATGGCCTCCTGGGCCCGTTGGGCGAGCATGAAGGCCCGCGTCATAGATTCTCGGTTCAGTTCGATGAAGGCATCAAAAGTGGCTCGAAGTGCTGAAATGTCTCTGTGAATCAGGGCGTCGTCTAGCTGCTGCGCAAAGACGGCGTAGCGTTCTCGATCCGGTGCAGCGAAGTCAGCGACTGCGCTCATATTGGGAGCAAACTGGTTGAACAGGGTGCGGGCCACTAGCTGTAGCGGCAGGTTCTCGCTGGCCAGCATGAAGTGCTGCATCAGTCGAAAACGCGCCTCGCCGTGGCTTGCGTCATTGTTGGTTGCATCCGCCTGAGAAAGCGGTTTGAGCAGCGCTCTGATTTCATTAATGGTTTCATCGCTCGCGGCCTTGACGACTTGGGTCGCGGCGAGAGAGATCATGGCGTTGAAGATCATCAGGATTTGATCCACCAAGTCGGGATCGGGCAAGTCGGTTTGCATGAGCAGATAGCCAATAATGTCCAGGCTCGCCTCTTCACGTTCTCGCACTCTAGCCCCGCCGGGCTGTACCTCGGCAAGTCCAAGCTGAGCCAGCTTGGCCATCGCCTCGCGCACCGCACCGCGATTGGCGTCAAAGCGCGTCACCAGATCGCGTTCTGAAGGCAGGCGCTCGCCGGGAAGGTAACGCCCGCCCAAGACATCGCGAATTAGCGCGTTAGCAACCTGATCGCTCTTCATGCTCATCGATTCATTACTCGGTACTTAGTCTCGTGCTGTGGGCTGTTTCAGCGAGTTGGCAAGACAAGCTGTGCGTATTTGGTCTGATCAAATTGGTCATACCAAGTGACGATTGTAACGATTCGAGACTTCAGATCAAGCTTTTGTTACTTCAGGTAACGACAAAGGGGTGAGAGAAAGTGGACAACGGGTAACCCGAAGGTAGGGTTGGTGAACAGATCGCGTGAGCCGAAGGACAGAGTGCTGACCTATTGCTCGACGAAGGCGCGCTCCAAAACGTAATCGCCTGCCTGACCTTGGCCTGGGGATGCAGCGAAACCTCTCGCATCCAAGGCAGCACTGACGTCGCGCAGCATATTTTGACTGCCGCAGAGCATGACGCGGTCTGTTGCAGGGTCGAGGTTTAAAGTGCCGTCCTCCATCAAAGTGGTAATGCGGCCCTGGGTGGTAAATGCCTCACGAGTAACCGTGGGTAAATAGCTAAGCTTCGGTGCGATCAACTCGCCCAACACCTCGTCGTTCGGCAAGGTGTCGTTGAAGTAGTCAAAGTAGGCGAGTTCGCTTTTTTCGCGCACGCAGTGCACCAGTAGGATCTCGTCAAAGCGCTCGTAGGCTTCTGGATCCTTGGTGATGCTCAGGAAGGGTGCCAAACCTGTGCCCGTGGCTAACAATACTAGGCGCTTGCCGGGATTGAGGTCGTCGATGACCAAGGTCCCTACGGGTTTTTTGCTGACCAGTACGCTATCGCCCACCTGCAGATGCTGCAATCGTGAGGTTAGGGGGCCGTCTTGGACCTTGATAGAGAAGAATTCGAGGTATTCGTCGTAGTTTGCGCTGGCGATGGAATAAGCTCGGAGTAATGGCTTGCCATCTATTTTCAAACCCAACATCACGAAGTGGCCATTTTCAAACCGGAAGCTATCGGAACGCGTGGTTTTGAAGGAGAACAACGTGTCGTTCCAGTGACGGATGTCAGTAACCTGTTCTTCGACGAGTGCCGCCATGGAATGTCCTGAGATGTTTGCTCTGAAAACGGCTCGCGATTATAGGGATACAACGGCTTAAAGCGAGACCTGAAACCTTCGAAAGCGTTATAAGGGTATGCCAAGTGTTGTTATGTGACCCAAATCTAACCGAGTGAGTGCCCTGCGCTTCCACCCGCGCTGTGTAAGCGGTAGCCTGCGCCAATCGCGGCTTACAGCCTGTCCGCCTGCGACCACGTAATTTTATGGAGAAGTCGATGAAAGTCGTTGTCAAAAATGATGAGTACACCATTTACCAGCGCCGGGATGGCCGTTATGCCGTTGAGGGTGCCGACAAGAAGCCGATAAATGGAGACGAAAAAGTTACGATTCTGGCGGCAAATGAGTTGATCGCATTGACCCGGCCAGCGGCCGCAGAAGAAGAGGCCGCTCCAGAAGAGGCCGCGTCAGAAGAAGCAGAAGCAGCAGAGACAGAAACCGAAGCTGAGGAAGCGGGTGACGCAGAGCCCGCGGCAGATGAGGCCTCCGAGAAGCCGTCTGAAGAGCCCGCAGACGCATCTGACGATGACGCTAAAGCGGCTGACGAAGAGTAGTCAATAGGCTGTGCCTGACACATCCCCCAGAATTGAGGTTGTAAGCGAGTTCAAACCCGCAGGCGATCAACCTCGCGCTATCGACAGCTTGGTCGACGGTATAGAAGCAGGGCTGGCTCACCAGACCCTGCTTGGGGTTACCGGTTCAGGAAAAACCTTTTCCATCGCCAACGTGATTGAGAGGCTGCAGCGCCCGGCACTCGTCATGGCTCCGAATAAAACCCTTGCCGCTCAGCTGTATGGAGAGTTCAAAGAGTTTTTCCCTAACAATAGCGTTGAGTACTTTGTTTCCTACTACGATTACTACCAACCCGAAGCTTATGTGCCGGCATCTGACACATACATAGAAAAAGATTCGTCGGTAAATGCTCATATAGAACAAATGCGCCTGTCCGCCACGAAGGCGCTGCTGCAACGACGGGATGCCATCATTGTCGCCTCGGTGTCGGCAATTTATGGTCTTGGCGACCCACAGTCTTATTTACAAATGGTGCTGCATCTTGACCGCGGGGATCGCCTTGCTCAGCGCGATCTTTTGCGTCGGTTAACCGAGCTGCAGTACGAGCGCAACGATGTCGCCTTTCAACGTGGCGCTTATCGGGTACGCGGCGACGTGATCGACGTCTTTCCCGCGGAATCGGAAAAAGAGGCCGTGCGCATCGCTCTGTTCGACGACGAAATAGAGGAGATCTCTATTTTTGATCCGCTGACCGGGGAAGTGCTCAATCGGCTGCCTCGGTACACGATATTTCCTAAAAGTCATTACGTGACGCCGCGTGAGCGGGTAGTGCGCGTGCTCGATGAAATCAAAGAAGAGATGGTCGAGCGGGTGAAGGATCTGACCGCAGCCAATAAGCTGGTAGAGGCCCAGCGCCTTGAGCAGCGTACGCGCTTCGATCTAGAGATGATTCAAGAATTAGGCTACTGCTCGGGAATCGAAAATTACTCACGATATTTGTCGGGACGCGGGCCGGGTGAGCCGCCACCGACGTTGTTCGATTATCTGCCGGACGATGCGCTTTTGATATTGGATGAGTCTCACGTCACCGTGCCGCAGATTGGTGCCATGTTTAAGGGTGACCGCTCGCGCAAAGAAACCCTCGTTGGCTACGGCTTTCGGCTGCCGTCGGCACTGGATAACCGTCCCCTGAGATTCGAAGAATGGGAGCGGCTCGCACCGCAAATGATTTTTGTGAGCGCAACGCCGGGTAAGTACGAGACCCAGCAAAATGCACCAATTGTCGAACAAGTGGTGCGCCCGACGGGCTTGGTTGACCCGCCGGTACAGGTAAAGCCAGCTACCACCCAGGTTGATGATCTGCTTGGCGAGATCAAACAGGTGATAGCGGGCAACGAACGAGTGTTGGTTACCACACTGACCAAGCGTATGGCGGAGGATCTAACCGACTATCTAGGGGAGCACGACATACGCGTGCGTTACCTGCACTCCGATATTGATACCGTCGAGCGCATGGAGATCATTCGCGATTTGCGGCTTGGGGAGTTCGACGTGTTGGTAGGTATTAACCTGCTGCGGGAAGGACTCGATATGCCCGAGGTGAGCCTGGTTGCGGTATTGGATGCTGACAAAGAGGGCTTCTTGCGCTCCGAAGGTTCCTTGATACAAACCATGGGGCGTGCCGCTCGTAATGCCCAGGGTCGGGTGATTTTGTATGCCGACTCCATCACCCGATCTATGCGTAACGCCATGGACGAAACAGAACGCCGCCGCACGAAGCAAATAGCCCATAACGAAGCACACGACATCGTGCCTAAGACCATCAATAAGCGCATCGCGGATGTAATGGAGGGTGCGCGCTCAATGTCGCCTAAACGCGGCAAAGGGGCAGCGAAGAAAGGTAAGGCCGCTAAGCCGGTGGTCGTGCCGGATAATCCCAAGGCGCTTGGTAAGCTGCTGGAAAAGATGGAAAAGCAGATGCTCGATCATGCGCAAAACCTAGAGTTCGAAGAAGCAGCCTCGCTGCGTGACCAATTGATACAGTTGAAGCGCGAGCATCTCGTCGGGTGAAACCGAGGGCGAGAAGCATGAAAGCGTTCTGGCGATGGAGTTCGAATAACGAAGAACTGGAGTCTTGGCAGCACACAGCGATATACTGGTCCCCGTGCATCGTTACAGGACCATAGCTCAGTTGGTTAGAGCGCTACCTTGACATGGTAGAGGTCGGCGGTTCGAATCCGCCTGGTCCTACCAATAAAAAGCCCCGCCAAGGCGGGGCTTTTTATTGGTAGCAGTGGTTGGAAGAGACCGCCGAGGCGGGTCGACCAAGCGCAAGTCCACGAGCGTTAAGCAACAAGCGTCACAGACGCGCAGCTTGCTATTCGCCTCGTCTCTCTTAATCAAAGACTTGTGTAATTGAAAATTGGGATAAAGCGTAGGAAAAAGAAATATTCAACCGTTAGCCCAACAAACCAACGTATTTGGAGATCCGCTGCAATCCTGTTCTATGGATCCACTCACCGGCTTTTTTCGGACTGGGTGTTGTGACGCGGACTCCGAAGACATCGGGAAACACTTTGTCTGCGCCCGTGTCGATGATGTTTTTCTACAGTATTCGCTCAGTCAGGGTAACGACCTTATTACACCACGACCGGAGTTTGGTTTTGCCGGGCTAAGCGCCGGTGACCAATGGTGCGTCTGCGCTAATCGTTGGTTGCAGGCTCTCAATGCTGGTTGTGCGCCAGCGGTGATGCTGACCTCGACTAATGCAAGGGTTTTGCAGCTTATCGATCTGGCCACACTCAAAGCGCATGCAGTCGACTTAAATTGAATCGTTCTTCTCTTCTTGGGGGGCGAAATAGGAGCCGTGGTACATGCTTCGGACCCTCGAAAAGTTGGTCGAAAATAGCGCACTTTACGGTCGTTCGAGAGAAGTGTCCTCCATTTACACTGTAGAGTTCGGCGGTTTGACCAAAGGCAAGTTCACGACCGATTAACTACGAGCCTGGCAGACGCCTCGCCTCTCCTTTTGCCCACTAAGTACTAATCACAATACAAACGGATCAGGCTGAATAAACAGACTGCTCAAAGCTCGCGAGCGTGGAAATCGTTGCAGCATCATAAAATGGCAGAATCTGCGTCCCAAATATGCCGTAAAGATCAGAATCTCTATCGATCCAATAATACGTGTTAAAGAGTCCGGCCCACGAGCCGGTATTTGCTCGTCTGCGGCTAGGTAATCCCTCAGGGTGAATTAAAAGGCCCAAACCGAATGTGGCAGAAGCCCCAAAGGCCAAGTCTGCGTCGTTACTCACTTCTGGAACTTGAGTGACGAGCACCTTGGGTCGAAGTTCGCCGATATGGTTGTGAAACATACTGTCGACGGTTCTAGCCGTTAGCACTTGACTGTCATTTGCCGTTCCTGAGTTCAGCAACATTTGCAGCACATGCCCATAATCTTCGACGGTCGAATAGAGACCGCCGCCGCCGGAGTAAAATGGCATGCTGTGGCGATCCTGTGCAGTGGGTTGCCCGAATGAGGAAACAATGAGCTGGTCCTCGGTACGGGCCATCATCGTCACACTTCGATCAAGTTTGTCTTCGGGTAACTCGAAGTAGGTGTCTTTCATCCCCAGGGGATCGAAAATATTTTTTTCAAAATAATCGACGAGCCTCTCTCCGGAACGTTGTTCAATCAGAACGCCGAGCCAATCGGTATTGGTGCCATACTCCCACTGGGTTCCAGGTTGGAACGCTAAGGGATTGACGAGGAAGTTGCCCCCAGCCAATAAGCTCTCCGCCAGTCCGGCGGTAACCGCTTGCTGTGCGTTTGCGTCCCACATCTCGTAGACAAAGCCTGCGGTGTGGGTGATTAGCTCGCGCACAGTGGGAGCGCGTTTTGCGTCTTCAAATTGCCCTTTGCCGCCTGCATCGAAACCAGTCAAAACGCGCAGCCTCGCCAGCTCGTCAATATATACGTTCGCAGGTTCGTCTAGCGCAAGCAGACCGCGCTCAACAAGCTGCAGGGCGGCAATGGTGGTAACCAGCTTGGTCATAGAGGCGATTTGAATAATGTTATCTGGGTTAGCCGAATGATGCTTGTTCGCGTCCCGGTGACCTGCGGCGTGTGACCATAGCTGGCCTTCTGAGCTACCCATAGCAGCAATGGCGAATGGCAGTTCACCTTGATCGACTGCCTCGTCTAACACGGCCTTGGGCCCATAACCTACCGATTTAGTATTCATCTCCCCTCCCATTCGAAAGTTAAATCTGCCTTAGGAAAAAGGTACGCGAATTGATGCCTAACTGGAATTCACTGGGATCAGAAATGTAGCGTCGCCTGAACGTAGCCGAAATATGTGTCTTCTGCTTCAGGCTTGTCAGGCGCCTGCTCAACAAAGTCACCGCCCAGCAGTGCTGACGCACCGACCTCCAAGCGCGCCCGCTGTGGTACGAGCCAATAACGCATTCGAGCATCCAGGGTGTGGCCGATAAATTTGCCCGACTGGCCCTGGGGGTCGCGTCGTCTGGCCACCGTCCAGCGGTCTGTGGCGGATGCTAATGATGCGGCGTGATACTGAAACCATCCATCAACCCGGTCATTGGGCTTCACGCGCAGGCGCAATCCCGGCGCGCTCAGGTTAGCTGGCGTTAGTGGCCCGTGTATGGAGGTGTTATTGAGGTCCGAGCGCCTACCGCCAAACAAACGCTCGTACTGGTCAAATTTATTGTCGTTAGGGTCATCGTCCCCGCTGGCGTAGTAGTACTCGAGCGATAACCTAGGTTGCCAAGCCATATCGAAGGTATAGCCCAGTGCTGCGATCAGCATCAGTGCTCGAACCTCAAGACTGTTGGTGTCAGCAGGGTTGCTTGAGGCATACCTTGTGCCGCTACGATAAGCGGCTTCGATATCGGTATCCCATTGATTGGCCTGGGCTTCTCGAAATAATCGAAAACCTACAGTGGTGTAGGCGCGGTCGGGTGTTTGAAAGCGTTGGCTGTCGTTTTCTTCAAGGCCGTAGATAAATGCCTCGCCCTGCAGGTTAGACACGCGCTCGGACAAGATTTCTCTTTTGATGAAATGTAGTCCCCATATCCTTCGCTGCCACTGTTCTTTGTCTGATTCCAGTTCGTTATCAAAAATTTTTGTCTGGGTGCTGGGCCGCCGATTGATGGGAACAACGTAGATGGCGTGCAGTTGATCACCTTGACCTGAGTGGCTAACCCAGTGCGCGCCGGTGTAACTCTTGATGACGTTTGCATAGCTCACGCGTTCGATCTGACGCTTCGAGCCGATGGATACGGTTTGGCGGCCAAGGGTCAGGTGGCTGGTCGCATCGTAGTCGATCACGCTGGGCAGATTGTCGGCGCGGGCATAAAGCTGCAGGACATCGAGGGGATTCGTGTAGCTGCTGGAAAGCGGCGTACCGTCATCACCCAGATAGGTCCGGCTGTCCTGTAGCTCTATACCCAGGGTGATCGAGGGCGAGTTGGGTTGGTTAGTGGTGCTCCTCGGCAAGCGTGCTTCTGCGCGGAGCAGCGTCCGCAGTGCCAGCAGCTGGTCGCCCCCTTTGCCATTGGCGCGAAACTGACCGTCCAGGGTCTCGAACCGGGCCCGGGTTTCGCCCTCAAGGGTCAGCCAGTGCGACCGGTCTGCATGAGATCGTTTCGCATTGGGCAACTCAGCGCCGACGGCTGATTGCGTTGTCAGCGGCCATATCAAGGCTGAGACCGAGAGCAGAATCCGCAGGACTCTCGCGGGTTTTTGATTGTCGGTTTGAGTCCAAGGCATCAGGCCATGCAGACTAATGTAAGCGTAGTTACTTTGCATTGGGTGAACCGAGGATCGTGGCCATGCTGTGATTTGAGCCGACAAAAACGCAAATAATGATAGACATTACTTACAGTTCTTGTAAAAAATGGCGCTCGCCG
>CACMHG010000009.1 GCA_902613475.1 K189A clade bacterium | reverse complement strand
CACTGGCCGTGAGCACCAGTGTGCAAGCCGAGACGAACGAGATGGAAGAAACCATCGTCGTTGGTACACGAGCATCCTTAATGTCAGCAATAGACAAGCAGGAACTCGCAGACAAACTTATCTCAGTCGTCGACTCCGACGCACTGGGTGACTTCCCAGATACTACTGCGGCTGAAGCTATCCGAAGACTCTCGGGCATTTCCATTGAAAATGACCAGGGAGAAGGTCGCTATGTGACGATTCGAGGTATGTCCTCGGACCTCAACTCTATCGCCGTTAATGGCGCGACCATCGTAGCACCGGAAAACGATCGCTCGGTACTGCTGGACGGTGTACCAACGGAGCTACTTGACTCAATTACCGTTTCAAAGTCCCTAACGCCAGATCAAGATGCCGACTCTATTGGAGGCCGCATTGATTTCACGACGAAGAATCCCTCGGACTTAAAAGAGACTCTGTTAAAGGTGAAGGTTGATACCACCTATAACGACAACACCGAAAGCGCCAACAGCCCAAGATTCTCGGTGACCTATGGCGATAAGCTCAGTGACAACGCTGGCCACGTACTCGGTTTGACCTACTCGGAAAAAGAGATCGTCTCATACAACAACGAAACCGGTTTTGGCTGGGATTCAGACGGTTATATGGACGATGACTGGGAGATGCGCTACTACGCCATTACCCGCGAGCGGTTAGGTGTTACCTATGAGGTGGACTACGCCTTTGCTGACGAATCAAGAGTGTATTTCAACGCGTTTTGGAATGAATACACCGACAACGAGCTGCGCTGGAAAGACGAGTACGGCAAGCTAAAACGCACCGATGAACTCACTAACGGTATGGTTACCAGCCGAATTCGTCACGATGCGGAGACGCGTGTTCGTGAGGAGGTCCGCACAATCTCCGCTTTCAACTTTGGCGGCGAAACAATGATCAGCGGCTGGATGACCGACGCTCATCTTAGTTTTTCTTTTGCCGAAGAAGACGACAGCGACAACGCAGACGTCACCTTCCGTAATTACGATAAAGACTTTGGCGGCAGTGTTTTTTGGAACGACCCAAAAAAACCCTACGTCGAGGCATTAGATCCGAATCTGCGTAATCCGGCAGACCTAGAATTTGACGAGGCAGAGTTCGAAAATTCTGTGTCCCAGGACGAAGAGACGGCTTTTGCAATTAACGCGGAACAGGAATTTGACTTCGGCACCCTGAAGTTTGGCGCGAAGTTCCGAAGCAGAGAAAAAGACCGCGACAACAACAAGGACTTTTACACCTTCGATGGCCAAACCATGGCGGACTACAACCCGCAAACGCTTCCGTGGCCTTTTGCTAATCAAACCTTCTCCCAGCAGGCTGATCCATCGGCCATTTACCTCCTGCGCAGAATTCCCCTGGGAATGGAGTTAGACGGTCAAGAAACCTTCGTTGAGGACTTCACCACCGAAGAAGACATATTTGCAGTCTACGGCATGGGAACCTTCGCCATCGACAACACGAGAATCGTTGCCGGCATACGATTCGAGGATACTCAAGTCGACAGTCAGGCGTTTGACCAGGATGGCAACCGAACCAACGCCTCAAGCGACCACGACTTTTGGGCTCCCTCGATAACAGTCAAGCACAACTTCGATGATCAACTCGTTCTCAGAGCAGCCGTTTGGCGGTCTCTGTCTCGCCCGGGATTCTCCGCGACGGCCCCTGCGCTTGAGCTGGAAATTGACGGTGATGACATTAGCGGGAAAATCGGTAATCCAGAACTTGAGCCCTATGAGTCAAACAACTTTGATTTGGCCCTGGAGTTCTATGGTGAGGGCATGACCTTTGCCAGCGCAGGCATCTTCCATAAAGATATTGATAACGCGATCTACAAAACAATTCAGAAAGACGCCACCATCAATGGCATCACGTTTAATGACGGCGTTGCAACGTGGATCAACGCGGACGATTCCACCATTACCGGTCTAGAAGCTAACTTCCAGTATGGCTTGGAAAATGGGCTATTCGTCGCGGCGAACCTAACCCATATGCTCGATTCGGAAAGCACCTTCCGCTACGAGGACAACGAAACGTATACGACTCCCTTTCGCAAGCTCGCTGAAGACGCAGCGAACATCAGTTTGGGCTACGACAAAGGGCAATGGGATATCCGTCTTGCGATGAACTATCGAAGCGAATACCTCGATTGGCTCGCCGACGAAGAAGACGACATTGACAAGGTATCCGTCGATAACTCGCGCTTTGTCGATGAGCATATTCAGTGGGATTTGACCGCCAAGTACAAAGCTACGGAAAACATCACTGTTAAATTTGAGGCTATCAACATCGGTGACCGACCCGAGTTCTACTACTGGGGGCGTGATACCCGCTTAAGCCAATACGATGAATACGGCTCCAGCTACTCGTTAGGCTTCACCTACAAGCTGTAGCCTGCTGACAACAGCCTGGCCGTTGCGCTAGGCTTTTCAAGGAGCGCACTTGCGCTCCTTTTTTTTGAGCCAAGTAATATGAACAAACTGCACTACCTCTTTCTCAGTTTTGTAATGGTACTTGCCAGCGCCTGCTACGACGGGTCAAGCGAGGCGACTGTCAGTATGGCTGATGGCATACAGACGGTTAACGCCTTTGCTGAAACCGAGCCTGTGCCGGATGACGATGATGCGGCCGACGACCCCTACATTTTGGTGACGGATCAAGGCAAAACGATTGTTGCGGGCACCAACAAACGCCGAGGTGTTGAGCTCTACACTCTGCAGGGTGAAAGGATCGCGTCCATTGACAGTGGTCGCGTGAACAATATCGACGGAATTTACGATACCCAATCCCAGAGTTTCCGTATTGCGGGCAGCAATCGAACTAACACCCAGGTTGATATTTATCAGGTAACGATAGAGCCCGTGTCCATCTCTCTCACTACATCTTTTGACCTACCGCTAAGAGAGCCTTACGGCCTCTGTGTTTCGCCAGATTACATTTATGTGGGAGACAAGGAGGGTACGGTGCAGGCATGGACGTGGGACGGTCAGGGACCGGTCAGGTCATTTGACTTCAAATCCCAGACGGAAGGCTGCGTTGTCGATACGCGCAACAACGACCTCTACGTTGGTGAAGAGATGGCAGGCATTTGGCGAGTCGACCTTGATGGCGGTGCACCAGACATACTTTTCGCGGCCACTGACGACCAAAACTTAGTCGGCGATGTGGAAGGCCTAGACATTTACTATGGTGAGGAACGCGCGGTTTTGCTGGCCTCGAGCCAAGGCGACAGCAGCTATCTTGCCTATGACATTGAAAACGCCGAACAACTCGCCAAATTCGCTATTGCATCAACGTCAGACAACAGTATTGACGGCACCCAAGACACAGATGGTATCGCCATATCGAGTGCCGCTATCCCAAACCATCCAAAAGGTTTACTCGTGGTACAGGATGGATTCAATGTCGACGACCGTGAAAAGGCGCTAAATCAAAATTTTAAACTGATCGACTGGCGGGGCGTTGAAAAACTGTTCAGTCGCGCAGCCACCCCCAACCAAGAATAACTCTGCCGTTTGTGCGAGCTGGTTTTCGCTGGCTAGGCTGCGCGGTCTGTCAGTGAAGAAGCCCCCGAGGTGTCAGCGATGCTCGAGCTAGGCCCGGCGACAAGTTCGCGTCGGAACAGTTCACCCACAGCATCCCAGCTCTTTGTCATGGCATAGGCTCGACAGCTGTCGCGAGACACCGATAAGGCTCTTCTTACCGCCGCAGTAAGATCAGCGTCTATCGCACCGTTCACACCCTCTTGCACAACATCAACCGTCCCTGTGGCGGGATAACCTGCGACAGGAACACCGCAAGCCATCGCCTCTAACATGACAATACCGTAGGTATCGGTTTTTGAGGGGAAGACGAAAACGTCAGCATTGGCGTAATGACGGGCAAGATCTGCGCCGGTCTGATAGCCAACCCAATGCGCTTGCGGGTAGGCGGCCTGCAGCTTCGCACGGGCTGGGCCATCGCCGACAATCACCTTGGTGCCCTCGATAGGCAAATCTAGGAACGCTTCGATGTTCTTTTCTATGGCGACTCTGCCGACATAAACCATGACCGGCTGACTTGAACCCTCGCGTGATTTATCGCCTTGCTCAGGGCAAAACAGCTGAGTATCTACTCCTCGAGTCCATACCACCAAATCTTTTAAGCCACGCGCAGTCAACTCGTCACGCATAGATTCAGTCGTCACCAGTGTTGCCTTCGACGGCTCATGAAACCAGCGAAGAAAGGCGTAACCCCAACTCACCGGCATGCCAATTCGCTGATTCACATACTCAGGAAATTTCGTGTGCAATGATGTTGTAAATGGCAGCCCCCGCTTAGTCAGATAGCGACGGGCCGCCAGTCCAATGGGACCTTCGGTGGCAATATGCACGCAGTCGGGTTTAAAAGACTCGAAGATCTCGGCAAATTTCCACACATTCCACGCAACACATATTTCTTTGTAGTTAGGCAGCGCGAAGGTATGGAAGTCACCGGGGTGAATCACTCGAACCTCGCAGCCCTGTGCCCGCAAGTAGCCCTCTACATGGCTAAGCGTCGTTACCACTCCATTGATTTGAGGTTTCCAAGCATCTGTCGCAATAACAATCTTTAGGGCCACGCTAGCCACTACGCGATCTCTTTTTGAGGCAGATCAGAGGTAGCGTTGTCTGCCATAGCATCAGCCTGGAAGTCAGCTGCATTAGCCTTTTCCCTAGCGTCGTGCTCGATCACCTGAAACTGACCGTCATGGGTATGCAGGATCGCGGTGCAGGATTCCACCCAATCACCGCAGTTCAGGTAGCGAACACCACCGACCTCGCGATTCGCTGCCTTGTGGATGTGGCCGCAGATGATTCCGGCATAACCGCGTTGATTGCAAACGCTCGCAACCGTTGCCTCAAAGTCGCCAACATAGCTCACCGCTTGTTTGACCGAATCCTTCACCCATTTTGAAAATGACCAATAGTCATAGCCCAACAGTGATCGTACTTTATTGACGACGACGTTGATTCGTAGCAGCAGGTTGTAGCCCACATCACCAAGGGTAGAAATCCAGCGCGCGTACTTGGTAATCACATCGTACTGGTCGCCGTGAATGACCAAAAACTCCCTGCCGTCTTTATTGCGTAGTCGGTACTCGTCAACGATTTCGATGGTGTCGAACTGCAGAGCACCATAATTTCGCAAAAACTCATCATGATTACCGGTTATGTAACGAACCTTAGTCCCAGTTTTCGCTATCTCTAAAAGTTGCTTCATCACCCGCTCGTGACTTTCGGGCCAATACACCCGGCCACGCATTTGCCAGCCGTCAATTATGTCTCCGACAAGAAACAGCTGGTCACAGGTAGTGTTTTGCAAAAAGTTCAGGAGTTTCTCTGCCTGGCACCCGTAACTACCAAGGTGAACATCAGAGATAAAAATGGAGCGATACTGGTTTGGCGAGAACGGCGGACGAGCTAACGTGTTCATAGCATTCCAAGCAGTAGGTTTCTTCTACACTCAGCCTTTTTTCTTACGTTCGTGCTAAAACTTCGTGAACCTTTTGTGAATCTGTTTCGTAAATCGTTCGTGACGAACTCGCTAGTTCTCTCGGTATATATCTCGGCTAAAGGTCTTATCCAGCACATCGCTGAGCTCATCGGACTGCCGATTGGTTACAATTAAGTCGGCACGTCGCTTAAATTGCGCCAAATCTGTGATCACCCGCGACCCGAAGAAAGCACAGGCTTTTAGAGATGGTTCATAAACAACGACCTCGATTCCCCTAGCCTTAATACGCTTCATCACACCTTGAATGGCGGATGATCTGAAGTTATCGCTGCCTTCTTTCATTGTTAGTCGATAAAAACCGACAACCCGCGGGCGACGCTTAAGAATCTCTTCGGCGATAAAGTCCTTGCGCGTTGCGTTAGAGGAAACAATGGCTTGAATGAGCGTTTGCGGAATCTGTTCATAATTCGCCAAAAGCTGCTTCGTGTCCTTGGGCAAGCAGTAGCCCCCGTATCCAAACGAAGGATTGTTGTAACCGTCGCTAATCCTGCCATCAAGGCAGACCCCTTCGATGATGTTTTTTGTATCGAGTCCGCGCGCTAAGGCATAGGAATCCAGCTCGTTAAAAAAAGAAACTCGCATAGCCAAATAGGTATTCGCAAAGAGTTTGACCGCCTCTGCCTCGGTGGACGCCATGAGTATGGTTTCAACCTCGGGGGATAGAGCCCCTCGCAGCAGTAATTCAGCGAAACATGCACTTTGAGGTGCTTCGTTACCTACAATAATTCTCGATGGCTGCAGGTTGTCCTGTAACGCGTGACCTTCCCGCAAAAATTCCGGCGAGAAAATAATCCGGTTCGTCTGATAGCGCCTCTGCAGTGACTCGGTGTAGCCCACAGGCACTGTCGACTTGACTACCAGAAGGGCGCTCTTATTTAACTGCAGAGTTTGATGAACAACCTCGTCAACAGAGGAAGTATCAAATTGATTGGTTTCTGGGTCGTAATCGGTGGGCGTGGCGACCACGATAAACTCAGCATATGTTAAAGAAGCTCGTGCGTCCGAGGTCGCCTTAAGAGCCAGACAACTATTTGCGAGACAGGCTTCAAGCTGAGCGTCGGCGATGGGTGACACTCGTCTATTAATATCGCAAACCCGCTTTTCATCTATTTCCAAAACGCAGACGTCATGGTGTCGAGCAAACAAAACCGCAAGTGACAGTCCAACATAGCCCGCACCAACGACGGTTATCCTGCGCTTCTGATCAAGCTCTTGGCTGGTACTAGGGAGGCTCATATGAACGTCTTCACACCGTGAGTTGCTTCACGGTGCGACGAAATTGTTATGAAAATGTTGCTCTTTTGTGTGAATTAGGTGACAGGCATAACCCTTTCACTGAACCGTCATACAGGGACCGGTTGAGTGTGGAGGAGCGAGGCTCGTGAGGTGTCGGTGCCTTGGCCGCGTATTCGCGGACAAGTTCAGCAACGGCTGTCTCGTTTCTCTTTGTTACGGCGAATGCACGTCTACTTAGGCTGAGCTTAAAGACACACCGAAAAGGTAATTGGAGCGGGAAACACTGAGGAGCATCGCTCCGACGGAGACGTTGCCTTGGACGCGTGTTCGCGGACAAGTTCAGCAACGGCTGTCTCGTCTCTCTTTGTTACGGCGAATGCACGTCTACGTAGGCTGAGCTTAAAGACACACTGAAAAGGTAATTGGAGCGGGAAACGAGACTCGAACTCGCGACTTCCACCTTGGCAAGGTGGTGCTCTACCAACTGAGCTATTCCCGCTTTGCTGACGCGCTAGTTCACGCTTCTGCGACAACGCCGAGCATTCTAGCTCACGGCGGCTATGTGTCAATTGCCTTGATCCACTGTCGGATCATCCAGGGCTACGTCGCAATCTCGGATCCGTGGCTGTCCACGCATTTCTTCTGCAAAAATTGCATTGAGAACCTTGCAATCGCCGACTCTTGGGACATAATCAAGATCCCTAAACAATTTATAAGGAGGTGATCAGTGTTATCTATTGCAAGTTTTGAGGGACAGCCTTCTTAAAAAAGTTGCTCCTTCTTACGAGCAGAAAAGGCCAGCCACGTGCTGGCCTTTTTTATGCCCTTAAACCCCGCCTCTGCCAACGCAAACAATAGCTAGGTCGCGGTTTGTTCGGTCACACTACCCCACAGCGGGCTGACCACGCCCACAATCAATGCCAGCAAGGCCATGCAGCCCGCGGAGATCATGATGGCATTTTGCGGTCCCACTAAGTCCGCTAGGTATCCTGCCCACAGTGCCCCCAACGGCCCGGCACCCATAAACGAAAATGCGTAAAAGCTCATAACCCGCGCGCGCAGCGCCGAGGGAGCTGTTTGCTGCATCAGTGTTCTGGACATAGGCATGGCGACCCCGCCACATATCCCCCACAAAAAAACACAAAAGACGAACAGATACTGTTGCACCACCCATCCGGCAAGCGCTAACACGAGGGAGCCGATGAACTGAGCCAGCAGCAGTGCGCGACCGGCTCGCGCAATATGACCGATGCGCAGCAATACCCCAATGGTGATGACCAGACCCAACGAATTGAACGCGTTAAGAGATGCTAGATCGCTGGAGGTGCCGTTATAAACCTCCCGCACGACTAGCGGAAACGCGACAATAAAGGCCCCCATGAAGAAAATGCCCATGGCAACGTTTTGAATCATTACCGCCCGCATTAAGGGGTCGCCGGCCACCGTCGAGGCTCCCTCCCACAGATCCTTCATTATCGAAGCCTGCTGCGCCTGGGCCCTCGGCGCACCAACCTCTCCCAGTGCCACCAATGCCCCACAGCCCAACAATAGAATAATGCTCTGCACACTGAGGATGGTGATGGCACCCACCGTATCTGCAAACCCAGCCAGGGTGTATCCCATAATCTGAAATCCAAACTGACACAGGCTAGCAAGGACCACCATGCGCTGGATGTTGTCGCCTGCCACGTGGTTGAGCAGTCCATCCCGTGCAGGCGTGACGAACGCCTGAGCCAGCCCCATGAGCAGGGCATAAACGATAATTATCGAGTACGAGAGTGCTTCGAAATACAGGAAGTAAATCAGCAGCATCGGCGTTAGCGCGGCAAAAAGCTGTGACCATAGCGCCTGTCGACGCAGGCCTACGCGGTCAGCAATGGCTCCCGCGAGCAAGATCAGCAGCATACCGGGAAGCAAAATGCTCATTTGCGCGTATCCCACGCGCTCTGCAGGTTCCCGCAGCAGTATGGTGACCAGCCAAGCAAACACCACCGACTGCATGCCAAAGGCAGCAAACCAAGTGGATATGGCGATCAGATAGATTTTTTTGCTGGACAATGCCTTCAGGCGCTCAGCTCGAAGCCTTGGTAACCGTTGCGCGCCACCTCATCGCACTTTTCACGATACACCCCGACGCCACCCACGTAGGGCATGAAGATGCGCGGCTTGCCTGTAATATTGGCACCGAGGTACCAAGAGTTGCAGGACTTCGCCGTGAACATCGTGTTTTGCGCGACGTCGTTGACGTGGGCTATCCACTCATCCTCAGCTTCGGTTGTCGCCTCAATGGTTTGAGCGCCGCGTTGATCGAGGTCCAAAATACACCGAGCGATCCAGTCGATATGCTGCTCTATGGAGACAATCATATTGCTCAGAACCGATGGCGATCCGGGCCCAGTAACCGTAAACAAGTTTGGAAAACCAGCTATCTGAAGTCCCAGGTAGGTTCGCGGGCCGGCTTCCCAGTACTCGGTAAGCGCCCTGTTCTCGCGCCCGCGAATATCGATCTTGCCCAGTGCTCCGGTCATGGCGTCAAAGCCTGTCGCATAGACGAGCACATCGAAGGCGTAATCGCCCTGTGCCGTACGAACACCAGCCTCGGTAATTTCCTCGATGCCGCCCTGGCGCAAATCCACCAGGGTGACATTGTCCCGATTAAAGGTTTCGTAATAATTGGTATCAATCACCGGGCGTTTACAGCCCATGGGGTAGTCACGGGGCATCAGGGCTTGCGCCGTGGCCGGGTCCTTGATCACGCGTTCTACCTGGTCACGGTACATTTCGCAGGCTAGCTCATTGGCTTCTTCATCCAGCGCCACGTCTGCGTAACGTCGTATGGCAAGAAACCCCTCCTCTTCCACCAGGCGCTGCCGCTCTGCCGGGGTGGTTTGCTTAATTTCTTGCGTCGGCACGACATTTTCAGCGCCGCCAAAACCAAAGCCATACCCTACAATACCCACCTGAGAGGCCCGCTGCTCGGCACGAATCGCCGCATAATTTTCCTTAGCTTGCCGCAGGAATTCTGCTTTCAGCGGCGCATTGGCAGCGGGCATTGTGTAGTTCGGGGTTCGCTGGAATACCGTTAGGTGTTTGGCTTGTTCTGCGATGACCGGAATGGACTGAATGCCCGATGAGCCCGTGCCGATAATGCCAACGGCCGCGTCACTGAAGTCGACACCGCCCTCGGGCCAGTTACCTGTGTGATAGACCGATCCCGCAAAATTGTCCTGGCCATCAATCCTCGGCGTGTTGGGCACCGACAAACATCCTGTTGCCATCACGCAGAATCGCGCCGTATATGTCTGCCCGCTGTCCGTCACAACCGTCCAACGGTTACTGTTTTCATCGAAGACTGCACTATCGACACGGGTTTGAAACTGAATGTCTTTGCGCAAGTCGAAACGATCTGCGACGTGGTTGGCGTACTCGAGAATCTCAGGCTGAGCCGCCATGATCTCGGTCCAATCCCACTCCTGTTCTAAGTCTTTATCGAAGCTGTAAGAGTACTCAACACTGGGAACATCGCAGCGCGCGCCAGGATAACGGTTCCAATACCACGTACCGCCAACATCGTTTCCTGCTTCAAGCACCTGAGTGCGCAGCCCCAAACCACGGAACTTGTGAAGGGCATACATCCCCGCAAAGCCCGCGCCTACAACGATGACGTCCGTGTCTGGGCTGTCGGATGTTTTCTGCGCCATGAGTCCTCTCCTAACTCAAATTCGATAACCCATTATTGCAGCACAAAAGACGGGCCGTTGCACAATCAGCGCAGACTGCTCGTTACATGCAAAAATAGGAATTAGCCGGACAAAAAAAAACCGTCTTAGCGCTTGTCTAAAACGGCCAAAAAAATGGCGTCCCCAAGGGGAGTCGAACCCCTGTTGCCGGGATGAAAACCCGGAGTCCTAGGCCTCTAGACGATGGGGACGTTGTTCGGACAACGGTACCGTCACCTGAAAACAGCGTATCGAAAGATCCCTGTCATTCAGCGAGCGGCGCATTCTATGAGCGCGCTTGTGACCAGTCAAGGTTTTGCCTGAGGAGATGGACATCTGCAAAAAATTGTCCAATTGAGGCGATGCGCCCAACTAGAACTTCAGGCCTACACCTAAACTGTAGGTGGTATCAGTCTTCTCATTGCCCGGAGGTGGGTCACTCTCGTAGGCAAGATCGATTCTAAAGTTGGTATCGATTCGCTCGCTGAATGCATAGCGGATACCCGTAGAAGACGAAAATACCTGACCTTTTTCGTCGCTCAGCAGCTGTAGTAAGGATTGGCGGTGAAACAGTTCAACCGTAGTCGCGAACAAGAGCCGCTGATAGTCCAAGCCCCAGCGAAGCGCTGGTTTCACGCTGTCGTCGCCGCCGATATCTTCTTGCACCGCACTGAGGCTGAGGTCAGTCGCCAGGTTTTCCAACGTATTGTCAATAATCTGTATGCCCATACCCGCACCGAGAGTGATTCGTTGGTCAATTTCTTTCAGGGTGTCCTGAAAATACTCGGCATTCGCCGCCCCGTACCAACGCTCGGAGATATAGCGTCGATAGCCGTAATCGACATCAAGCTGATCCTTGGTTAGCAAACCCTCGCCCTCCTCTCGCGCAAGCAGCACGGTCAACAGATGAGCGTTCAGGTCATCTTGAAAGTCAGCCTCTAAAAGAACGTTCGAAGCTTCGGTCGAAGAATTACCGTCGGCAAGTGACAGTGCCAGATCGAGCCGCACCCCCCAGTCGAGGGAGAACGGTGTGAATTGGATTCGGCTTTGCGTAGCGCTAAGAATCTCGCTCAAGGCAAGTGGTTCACTGCCCGCACGAGTTGACAGCTTCTGCCCCTCGCTTTCCTGGGTGAAGGTACCGTCCAGACGCTGATCACCGATGCGGACCGTATATGCATCATCGGTCACCAAGGCATCGATTTGTTCGAGGCTGACCAGAATACGACCTGCATAGGGCGTTTCGAACACTGCCTTGCCGCCAGAAATGCTGTCCAGTCGGCCGGTGATGCGATCACCATTTTGCATGATCAGCGTATCTGCCAGTGCGAGGCTACTATGGCCTAACGCGGCAACGATGCAGAACATCCGCAACATAATGAGAACCTTGAGATTTGTTAGGGGTTTTGCTGTTTGAGTAGCTGCTGGCCGACCCAGTGGCGAGCGAAATGCTCGGCACTGCGGCCATTGCGAACACCGCGCCCTAGCGCCCAGCGCAAAGCTTCCTGACGATAACTTTCAGGGGTAAAATCATCGCCTGGCCCTTGCGCACTTGCAAGCTGCTTGACTAATTTCTCCACCGCCCTGCGAACCATGTCGAGATATTCTTCTTGTCGCACCGGATAAAAAGACAGCCAAAGTCCAAATCGATCCGACAGGGAGATTTTTTCCTCCACCGCCTCACCATGATGCAGTTCACCATCGACAAGAGCACTGCCCGCATTGTCTGATCTTTTTTCCGCCAACAGGTGGCGCCGGTTGGATGTGGCATAAATCACCACATTCTTGGTTCGCGCTAGCACGGATCCCTCGAGCGCGCTCTTAAGTGATTTATAGGATGCGTCATCTTCCTCAAAGGATAAGTCGTCGCAAAAAACAATAAAGTGGTAGGGCTGGTCTGCCAGTGCCTCGATGACTTGGGCCATGTCCACCAAGGCATCTTTGCCCACCTCTACCAGTCGCAGGCCCTCATCGGCGTGTGCTGCCAGCACTCCGTGCACAAGGGACGACTTACCGGTACCCCGCGCACCCCACAAAAGCGCATTGTTAGCAGGCAGCCCTGCCAGTAGCTGCCTCGTGTTGGTCAGCAAGGCAGCTTTTTGTGTGTCGATATGCAGTAGGTCATCTAGCGACACAGACTGCGTATCGTTAAACCCGACAATGGTCGAGGACCATCGCCCGCGCTGCCAATGTCCGGCCGTGCACTGAGCCCAATCGATGCCCGGGTGCCTTGGCAGGATGGAGAGCAAACGCTGGGCCACTGCGACCCAGGCGTTTGACCCTAGGACGTCGTCAGTATGTTCATCGCTACTTTTTCGCAAGTGGCACCACATTGGTTGACTGCTTATTGAACAGCTCTGCGGTGCCGTCTTCACGTATCAAACTGATCACACCCGGCTGGAAAAATTGAACTTCAAAGGTTCGGGTCTGATCGCCTCTTAACGTCAGGGTTTGTCCGGTGTATTGCCACTGACCGCTGTCTCTGTGCGAGCGATTTTGCCACTGAAAATCACCGCGTTTCAGGTTGCCACTGAGCACAAGCTGACTGTCTTCTCGCTCGGATCGCCACTGCCCGGGCAGTGCAAGCTGCTGCAGCCATCGCTCTCGCGCTTTGTGATTGCTGCGCAGGTATAAAAACACCAGCCCCGCAACCAGCAGAGTGATTAAAGCCGACATGAATGTACCCTCAAGTTAAATTTCACCTCTCACGCAAGTTTGCCATAGGGGCCTGCATAAGCGAATATCGATGGCCGTTCTAGGGGGATTGAGACAGGCTAGTAGACGCCAATTGCAAGGCTCGCTGAGCGGGCATATCGATGGCAGTCGTAGCGCATAAGAACGAGCGCATGCGAAGCCCTGTTTCCGCACATTTTTCTTTTTCGCTACACAGATGCGTTATACACAGGGGAGAGCCATGTCCGAGACAGCCGCCACACCAAAGCCTGCTGCGACCATTTTGTTGCTGCGGCCGGGTAATAAAAGTCTCGAAGTATTCATGGTGGTTCGTCACCATCAGATTGATTTCGCCTCCGGCGCACTGGTGTTTCCTGGCGGTAAGGCAGGCCCTCAGGACTTTGAGGACTCACTTATTCCGCACTTGCAGGGCGCGGCAGACGACAGAGACATGCGTGCAGCTCAAGTCAGCGCGATTCGGGAGGCCTTCGAAGAGTGCGGAATTTTGCTGGCCAGAGAAGTGGGCAGTGACGACATCATTAGCGCCAAACGACTGCAGAGTTTGCAAGAACAAAGAGAGCCCATGAATAAGGGTGTAGTCACCCTGCTCGAATTCTTGCAAAATGAGCAACTGGTGCTGGCTTGCGATGAGCTCACGCACTTTGCCCACTGGATCACGCCGCCTATGATGCCAAAGCGCTTCGACACACACTTTTATTTGGCCATACCCCCTGCAGATCATATTGCTGTACACGACGGCTATGAATCCGTGGATTCGGTATGGATCGATCCCGCCGATGCCATCAGCGGCGCTCAGAGCGGCACATATACAATTATTTTCCCGACCCTGCGCAACATTGAAAAACTTGCGACTTGGTCGACACCAGAGTCCGCCGTCGAGGCGGCCCAAAACACAACGCCCGTTCCGGTTTTGCCTTGGACCGAGAAGCGCGATGACGGGCAGTATCTATGCATTCCTGTAGAAGCAGGTTACGCAGTCAGCGAAGAAAAAATGCCCGAGCGTCCCGCAAAATAGACACACAGAATTCGGTGCATGAGCACCACCGGCAAACAGTTTGAGAGGGAAAGATGAGTGCAAAGACCGGCGATCAGCCAAATAACGACATGCTCTATGAGGTGGCTGACAATATTGCCACCATTACGTTCAACCGGCCCGAGCAGCAAAATACTATCTCGCGGGACATGCTGGCGCGTTTTACCGAGCTGCTGATCGAGGCAGATGCGGACGAAGAGGTGCGCGCCATCGTTATTACTGGCACGGGCAAGTTCTTTTGCGCAGGTCTTGATTTGCGTGGCAGCGACATCACCGACGGCCTCGCAGATCGCACGCGTCGCGTATCACCCACGCTTGATCTGCGCAACACACCCCCCACGGTCCTGCACAATATCGACACGCCTACCATCGCGGCACTTAACGGCTCCGCCGCGGGCTATGGCATGGACATGGCCCTTGGCTGCGACATACGCATCATGGCCGACAACGCCAAACTGGCCGCTGCTTTCACCGCCCGCGGCATCGTGCCGGAATCGGGTGGCACATGGATTTTGCCGCGACTTATCGGTTGGGCAAAAGCCAGCGAAATTATTTTCACCGGCAAAACTCTGACTGCTACCGAATGCGAGGATATGGGACTGGTGTCCCATGTGGTAAATAATAATGAAGTCGGTGACCAAGCTCGCGAATTAGCGAAGCGGGTGGCGGCTCAGGCGCCCATGGCGGTACAGGCATCAAAGCGGATGATGCGCATGGGCATGAACGAGAATTTCGACGATCATGTACACCACGTGTTTTTACAGCTGTTGCCACTGTTTCAATCTGAAGATTTTAAAGAAGGCATGGCTTCCTTTATGGAAAAACGCAAAGCCGAATTTAAAGGCCGATAACCCCAGTTTACGAGCATGAGGAGGACACAATGACTGAAGCCTATATTATCGACGCAGCCCGCACCCCGAGAGGAATCGGCAAGGCCGGCAAGGGGGCGCTATCTGAATTTCACCCTAGCCGGTTACTGGCAAAAGTCTTTGAGGGTATTGGCGAACGCAACAACCTCAACACCCAAGACATTGACGATGTGGTGGTTGGCTGCAGTTCCCAAGTCGGCAAACAAGGCTCCTGCGTCGGTCGCATGGCAACCCTAGACGCGGGCTGGGATACCTCAGCTTCGGCGGTCACCCTAGATCGTTTTTGTGGGTCTGGTATCACGTCAGTGAATCTGGCCGCGGCGAACATCATGAGCGGTATGGACGACCTTTGCGTCGCTGGCGGTGTAGAAATGATGTCTTACACCACCACCCGTGTGCCTGAAAATAACAACCGCACCGTCGACGGTGGCAATTTGCATCTGCGCGACATTCATCCGCAACCCCACCAGGGCATTTGCGCCGACATGATCGCCACGCTGGAAAACTTCAGCCGAGAAGAGCTGGACGCGCTGGCGGTGGAGTCGCAAAACCGCGCACAGCATGCCATCGCCAATGGCTACTTCGATCGCAGCGTGATGCCGGTTTACAACGACGATAGCTCAGTCGCCCTGGATCGAGAGGAATTCCCCCGCCCCGGCACGACCTTAGAAAGCTTGGCTGCCCTGCCAACAGTCTTCTCCATGTTTATGGACGCCTCCATCGACGATACCGGCGAGACCTTCAAGCAGTTAGTCGCGCGCAAGTACCCAGACCTCGAGATAAACCACGTGCACCATGCTGGCAACAGTTCCGGTGTGGTAGATGGTGCCGCCGCGCTAATACTGAGCAGCAAGGACTACGCAGATAAAGTGGGCTGGAAACCCCGCGCGCGAATCATCTCCATGGCGACGCTAGGCGGTGATCCTACCTTGATGCTGAATGAGCCAGTACCCGCAGCTAAGAAGGCACTGGCCCGGGTCGGCATGACGACAGATGATATCGATCTGTTTGAGATCAACGAGGCGTTCTCGGTAGTTGCGGCCAAGTTCATACGTGATCTGGCACTGGACCCTGCCAAGGTAAATGTAAACGGCGGTGCCATGGCGCTGGGTCACCCGATCGCGGCCACAGGCTCCATACTTATTGGCACCATGCTCGATGAGCTAGAGCGCCGAGACCTGAATACAGGGCTTATCACCATGTGCACTGGCGGCGGAATGGCACCCGCCATTATCATTGAGCGTGTTTGACTCTGAACGGCTTTAGGGCTCGCTTTGCCGGTGCCCTCGGGCGCCGGCTCTTTGCAGTGGGTCTCCCCTTTATCCTCGGCGCTTGCGCCCCAGACCCTGAGGTCATTCAATCCCAGGCTCTTGAAACTGCCGGCCGGTGGTTGGATCAAGCACACGCATCACAGGCCACTGAAGCAGCGCCCCTGCCCACCTGTCATGCCTTTGGTTTGATCAAATTTACCGATGCCAGCTGCGACGACATGATCGAGCATGCAGCAGTGCTCAATCCGGCGACCCGTCGTATTGATAGCGTGCGGTTGCTGGAATGTTTTGGTCAGGGCATCAAAGAGGTGTGCGGGGAATTTGCAGAGATTTGGTTCAATACGCAGAACGCGGAAGGCGTGAGCGTGCGCGAGGGCATGGTGCTCAAGCGGGATAACGATGCCTTTCGCATGTACTGGTATCGATCTGACACGTTGTTCACGCAAATCACCGATCGTGCCGAGCGCGAAGAAGCAGGAACCTCGTCAGCACAGATGGCCGACAGGCAGGAGAAGCTTGATGCGGTTTATACACAAATTGTTGAGCGGGACCCCGGCGTTTATACCTACCCCGCCTGCATCGACGCTCGAGTATCAAGTTCAGGCATGATCGGCGGGCTGATAAAACAGGAAAACGTGACGGCAGCCGAGCTAGATCGGCGGGCAGCACAGTGCGGTAAAGCACTCTGCCTCGCCTTGGTGGGCAAACGCATAGCCGCTCTGTGCCAATAACAAGCGAGTAGAAAACCATGAGTGATACGCAATCTGCCACGGATTTTCGCCTTGAGACCCGCGAGTGGCTGGCCTCCCACTGCCCCGACGGTGCGCGGGGTCCCGGCCAAACCCCCTGGGGCAGCAGTAAAATCACCTTGGAGCGCGATAGCGCCCTGTGGCTAGAGCGCATGGCCGAACGCGGCTGGACCGTTCCCACATGGCCGACTCAATATGGAGGCGCAGGCCTCGATAAGGACCTCTACCCAATCCTAATTGAAGAGCTGAAGCGCATCGGCGCCCGCACCCCCTTGACTGGTCGAGGCGTGAACTACATCGGCCCAACCATTCTCGAGCTGGGCAGCGAGGAACAGAGACGTCGCTGGTTACCGGGTATCGCTCGAGGCGAAGGCGGTTGGGCCATGGGCTATTCCGAGCCAGGCGCAGGCTCGGACCTGGCGAGCCTAGCGTGCCGTGGCGAACTCATCGGCGATCAATACCGAATGAATGGCCGCAAAGTGTGGACCTCAGATGCCATGCACTGCGACTACATCTTTGTTCTGATTCGAACGGATACCAGTGCCCCCCGGCATGAGGGTATTAGCCTCATTTTGGTGGATATGGATCAACCCGGCGTGGAGGTTAGTCCCATAAGGCTGATCTCAGGAGAATCACCCTTTTGCGAAACCGTGTTCAATGATGCATTGGCACCCGCTAGTGACATCGTCGGCGGCGTCAACAAGGGATGGACTGTGGGTAAACGCTTACTTCAGTACGAGCGTTCAACCCACGCGGGGATCAACACCTCTGGCTCTCAGGGCGGTCGCACCGTTGCGAGTCCGCTACCAGAGCTGGTTAAGCGCTACCGCGCAGATGAGTACGGACGCATTGGCGAACCTGCGCTAAGACGCCGTGTGATCGATCACCAGCTCGCATTCAAGGCACAGCAACTTACCCAACAACGTGTCATTCAAGAAACTCAGGCCAGTGCACCCGGCTTCGCCTCATCTGCCGTAAAACTTTCAAATGCCTTAATCACTCAAGAGGGCGATGAGATACTGGTCGCCGCCATGGGCACCCAAGGCACGGGCTGGTCCGGCGAAGCCTTTGCGGACGAAGAACTGTCGACGACTCGAGACTGGCTAAAGCAAAAGTCTCTGACGATTGCCGGCGGCACTAGGGAAGTGCAAATGAACATTATTGCCAAACGCGTATTAGGGCTGCCTGACGCATGAGCCAAGACATAAACAGACCCACTACAACAGCCTACGATATCACCCACGATCTGGTCCGAATAAACGGCATTGATCTGCACCATGTCTTAGAGGGTGATGCAAAAGCGCCCACCCTGGTGCTCATTAACATGGCCAGCCACAATCTAACCTGCTGGGAGGTCGTGCTGGAGCCGCTGCTCAAACACTTCAACGTACTGCGTTTTGATCTCCGCGGCACCGGCAAATCTGGCTGGGGCGATGAGGCGCAGTTTAACTTTGCGCAATATGCCGATGACCTTGCGGGGCTGATGGGGCACCTAGGGATCCAATCAGCCTTTGTGGTTGGCGTGGCCTATGGCGCGCGTACCGCAGCCCAGTTTGCCCTGCGTCACCCCGCCATGCTCAGTGGGCTGGGCATGTTCGACGTGGCGCTTACCCCGCCGGTAGATCAGGATGATCAAGGTGCATTGGGTGCCGAGGCCATGGCGATGCTGAAGGAAGCGGGCATGGCCGCACCCGAGCGGCAAAAATACTGGCGATTTTACGAAAATCGCGACGCAGCGCTGGCCTTTCATACCGCACACCAGCGAGAAGGCGACACCATGGCTGCCCTGCCAGCGATCATAGCGCCAACCTTGGTGGCCTGCGGTCGCCAAGACATGAACCTAAAGTCTGCCGAGGAGATTGCCCGGCTGATTCCCGGAGCGACCTTCGAGATCATGGAAATGACTGGCCACGGCTCAATATTTTACCGGCCGGACGAATTCGTGCGCCTGATCTCAGATTTTAAAGCGCGCCTGCAAACGAGCTAACGAGCCCTTGCTAGGGCTGCAGACGTTGAATTACCCAGCCACCGTCAACGACCTGGTACTGCAGCCGATCATGTAGCCTGCTCTCTCTCCCCTGCCAGAATTCGTATTGATCAGGCTGCAGCAAGAATCCGCCCCAATCCTGCGGTCTTGGCACGCTCTCGCTGTGCGTGTCGCTCAGCGTCCGGTACCGCGCTTCCAGCTCTTCGCGACTGGCCACGCCTTGGCTTTGCGCCGAGGTCGCTGCTGCTAACTGACTGCCAAGAGGACGCGAATAAAAGTAGGCGTCGGATTCGTCATCGGGTAACTCTGTCACGGTACCGCGCACGCGTACCTGACGATCTAGCTCACGCCAATGAAAAAGCAGTTCCGCCCGGGGGTTCGCGCGCAGTGCCCGACCCTTTTCGCTGCCTTTGTCGGTAAACCAGCGCAGCCCTCGGGGGTCTAAGCCCTTTAACAGCACGGTTCGTACCGAAGGTCCGTCGCCACTCGACGTCGCCAGAGCCATGGCGCTGTAGTCCAGGACCTGGGCCCTGGCGGCCTCATCAAACCAGCGGGTGAATTGCTGCAGCGGATCGGCAGATACGTCTTGTTCGCTCAAGGCACCGTAGCGATATTCCCGACGCAGTTCAGCGGTCGCGCTTGTTTCGTTAGCAGTCTTCGGCGATGTCATTGAATGGGCACACTCTCGAAGGGAAGGAAAAGGGTAGGCTCTCCAGAGACAAAGAACCACCCGGTGATTGCCGCAAGATTTTGACAGAATCGAACACCAGGAGAGCTGACTAGGGATCCGTCTCCTCGGCCTCTGGACTGCGATAAGCCCAGACCGGCGAGAACAAAGACCCGTAGAGAAATAGCAGCGCAGACAACAGCATGGCGGGAATCAGTGCATTCAGCGTACCTGTCGCTTCGATCAGCCATCCCAGTACGATGGCGCCAAGGGGAGCACTACCCACCATGCCGATGCTGAACACCGACAAGATACGTCCCAGATAGGGCTTGGGTGCGGATTCCTGCACGATACTGCGAGCTAGATTAGTGGTAATGCCCATGTTCAAACCCCAGCCGATGGTTGCCACCACCAGCAACCAAAATGGCGGTTCGATCCACATCAAAAAGATCACCAAAATTCTCGACAGCTGCATGATTAGGAACAACTTGCCCGGGCGCAGCAGCGGCTGATAGCGCAGCAACAGAACGTTGGACAAAGTTGCGCCCGCGAAAAATACCGCCATCAATAGCGCCAACAGCCAGGCGGTGCCGTCATAAACTCGCGCAACGATAAAGGGAAACACCGTAATAAAGGCTCCGGCGTTAAAGATACTGGAGGCAAAGGTAATCAGCAGAACGTTGAAAATGACCGGATGATCCTTGGTCGCCTGCAGCCCTTGGCGAATGCCGGCAAGCGCTCCAGCACTACCAGCCTCACCCGCCTCGGTGGCAGGCACACTTTGGGCGGACGGCAGTCGCATCATCATCAGACCGGCCAGACACAGCGCTATGGCTTGAGAGAACAACACTGGTGATACCCCAACATTATCGATTTGGCCCGCCAGCACCAGACCCACTACCTGCACAACAAAGCCCATCGCGGTAGCGGCAGTCACGCCTTGTTGGATGTTCTGACCGGCAATGCGGTTGAGCAGAGCCTGTTGGCCGGGCATGGAATAAGACTGCACCACAGTCATGCCAAGGCCCCATGTGATGACGCTGGCGACACCCAATAACTGCCATTGTTCCATCAACACCAGAAACAAAGGAAAAATCGGTGCGACCAAGTAAATGCGTATGAGCATCTGTCGTGCATCGTTGCGATCTGCACTGGCACCTCCAGCAAGCATCAACAGTACGCCGGGCAGGCCAATAACCGCCTGAATCAGCCCGACCTGATCTGCCGGCAATTCCAATATGCCGATCAGAATCCAGCTCAGCAGTAGTTGCTGCATCGCCAAGGCCATGCCAGAAAAACCCGTAGAGCCCAGGTAGGCGCGAAACGCGGCATCGCGCCATATCGACGGCTTGGTAGTTTGATCAGACATAACGCTCCCCCGATTCGAGAATGTTACGCTCGCTGAGGCAACGCAAGCCTTGACTGTGCCAGGAAACAATAGCCCCAAACATCAAATAGGCAGGGTGCATGCGCTCACAAACGAAAAAGCCGGAGCAAGGCCCCGGCTTCTTCTCGACTCGCGCGAGATCCGCTTACTGAATTTCTAGCAGCTCTACCTCAAAGACCAGGGTCGCATTTGGAGGTATGGCACCCCCTGCGCCGCGCTCGCCGTAGGCCAGTTCCGGAGGTATCACCAAGCGCCACTTAGAACCAACACCCATCATTTGCAGGGCTTCAGTCCAACCAGCAATCACTCGATTTACCGGGAAAGAAGCGGGGCTACCGCGTTCCACGGAGCTGTCGAAGACCGTACCGTCGGTCAGCGTGCCGTGATAGTGCGTGACCACCGTGTCTGTTGCCGATGGCATGGGACCTGTACCTTCAACCAGCACTTCATACTGCAGACCCGAAGCCGTAGTCGTCACTTCTGGGCGAGCAGCATTTTCTTCCATAAAAGTTTCGCCGGAAGCCGACTTTTCCTGCATTAGGGCCTCGCTAAGCGCGGCCATCAACTGCTCTTCGTTTTCCTCCGGGACTTGGGACTCCTTCCCAGCGATGGCGTCGCGGGCACCCAGTTCATAGGCCTGCATATCGATCACATCACCGCCCTGAGCTTGAATATTCTGCGCCTGACGGAATCCGACCAGATAACTTGCACTCTCCACCTCAGATGTTGCATCAAATGGCTTTTCGGACATATTGCTTTCCGGTTGCTGGCAGCCAGACAAAATCACACCGCCAAGCAATGTCAAAATCAGCGCCAAAGATTGATTAAAGGGGTTTTTCATCGAAGTCTCCGAGTGAAATATATTTAGGGTTGGAACAGTTTCAGGCTCTTCACGCCACGTCCCTCGATGGATAGACTCATCGCTGACGGGAGGCTTCCCGGTATTGGCAAGCGATGCTTCATCAGGAGCACCGCCAGCGAAGCGACCGGCGCTTCCGCCCTTCAAAGGATACGTTACACAGCGATACATTTATACGTTGCGGGTTTGACCCTTTAGCCTGGAACGTTTGTCCGAGCTTTGCTTCTTGCGCCCACACGGTGCTTCGGCGATGTTGGCAACCGAATAACGAGCACCTATATATGTTGAACCGAGATTTTGTGCCGAGCCCGATAAAACGCACATCCCGCCGCTACCGCGAGCTTACCTTTTTATCGGGGGGCATCCTGTTATCTCTGGCTTTGACGTTTGCTCTATCGTGGCCGGCAAGCACTCACGCAGAGGCGTCTGGCATTGAGCTGAGCGATACCGACGTTCAAGCACCAGTACTTGCGCCTCTCTCGACTCACTCTCGCACCGCGCAAATCGTGGTACAGCAGCTGCGCCGGAATCACTATGTCGACCTGAAAGTGAACGATGCGCTCTCTAGCGACATGTTCGATAACTACCTCGAGGCGCTGGATCCGGGCAGATACTATTTCCTAGCGTCTGATATCGCGGAGTTCGAAGGCTACCGATATGAGCTTGATAACGCCCTTCGAAGGGGCGATCTGGTGCCCGCCTACCGCATGTTTAATCGTTTGCAGCAGCGGCTGATCGAGCGCACCAAGCACATGCAGCAAGCCATCGATTCAGGCCTTGAACGCCTAGAATTCAATACCGATGAGGTTATCAGCATCAAACGCGAGAGCGTTCCCTGGCCCACTGATCTAACAGCCCAAAATGATCTCTGGAATCGGCGTCTTAAGTCCCAGGTGCTACGAATGAAACTCAATGACAAGGACCTTGAGGAGATCGGCGAGACGTTGGCGAAGCGGTATCGCAACCAGCAAAAAATCGCGCTGCGCAATCGCAGCGAAGATGCATTCCAGACCTTTATCAACGCTTTCGCTGCGACCTTTGACCCACATACCCAGTATTTTTCGCCGCGCTCGTCGACCAACTTCAACATCAATATGTCGCTGTCATTAGAGGGCATAGGCGCTGTGCTGCAAAGCGATGAGGACGCCACCAAGATTTTACGCTTGGTCCCGGCTGGGCCTGCGGATAAATCCGGCGCGCTGAAACCCTCTGACGTCATTTCTGCGGTTGGTCAGGGCGACGCTGGCCCCATGATCGATGTAGTCGGTTGGCGTCTTGATGACGTTGTCGAACTGATTCGAGGCCCCAAGGATTCAACCGTGCGCTTAGCGGTACGCGATGCCGAAGCCCAAGGCAGTGATACCAAAATCGTCACCATCGTGCGCAATACGATCAAGTTAGAGGAACAAGCCGCGCAGGCCAGCGTGATTACCGTCAACGAAGGCGAGACTTCCCGCCGGATTGGCGTGATCGACATACCCACGTTTTATCTCGACTTCAAAGGCCAGCAAGAGCGAGACCCGAATTTTCGCAGCACCACCAGGGATGTGCGCAAGCTGGTAGATCGCCTAGTAGAAGAAGGGATCGATGGTCTAGTCGTCGACCTTCGCAACAATGGCGGCGGATCGCTGCAGGAAGCCGACACACTCACGTCTTTATTCATTCCGTCTGGACCAACGGTTCAAGTCAAAGCGAGTCGAAGCAGGCCAACAATCTACAGCAATGATGACGATGACGTCATTTACAGCGGCCCAATGGCCGTCCTCGTGAACCGGCTATCGGCATCGGCATCGGAAATTTTTGCCGGTGCCATGCAGGACTACGGCAGAGCACTCGTCGTCGGCGGTCAAACCTTTGGTAAGGGCACCGTACAAACCATGATTCCCCTCAACCGAGGGCAGCTTAAATTGACCGCCGCAAAGTTCTACCGGGTCTCAGGACAGAGCACCCAGCACCAGGGCGTCATTCCCGATATCGACTTCCCGTCACTTTTTGATAAGGAAAATATTGGCGAGAGCACATTGGACGGTGCGATGCCATGGGATGTTATTGATGCGGCGCGGTACGCCCCCTTTGGCGAACTCAGCGCCTACGTTGCGGATCTGCAAGCAGGTCATCTGGCTCGTACCGCCAACGATCCTCACTTTAATTATTATCGAGCGCTGATGGTCAAGGCGGCAGAAAAATCTGAGCGGACTTTCCTCTCGCTGAATGAATCCAAGCGGCGCGAGGAGAAACAGCAAGACGATGCTTGGCGTCTTGAGCTGGAAAATACCCTGCGCGCGGCTACCGGCAAGGTTGTTGCGAAGACCCTCGACGAACTCGAAGAGCTGCAGGAAGCCGAGGCAGATGCGTTAGATGGCAACACTACCCCCGCCACAGAAGCCAAAGAGGCGGATCAAGAAGTGGTCATCGGCGATGGCGAAATGCAAGACGCCGAAGAAATCGCGGTATCTGATGACATTGAGGAAATCGGTGAAGATCCCATGCTTCGAGAAACCGGGCGTATCGTCAACGACCTGATCGACCTTCTTAACGGCGATAGCCCCCGACTGACGCCGAGCCAACCTATGACGGCGAAAGCCGCACCCAAGAAGCCTATACCTGCGGGCTAGCACCCGCCTATGAGCATTGATAGCGCGGTCATGCCTTCTTCCAACGCGACCTGCAACTCAGGCAATCGATTGCGGGTCAGAAATGACTTGAGCGCAGGCCACCGCGGATTAGACTGAGTCGATGGCAGACAGCAAATCAGGTCGCGGCAAGTCCCGCAAACCGTCCAAAAACCACCCTTGGAAACTAGGGCTTTCCGGACCGGTGTCCTACGGTGGAAAGAGTCGGGGTAGCTGGGGAGGCTTCTATCGCCCACCGGAAAGTGCCAGCCCCGTCAAAACTCTGAGCCCTGCTGAGATTAAGGCCTTGGGTTTAGATTTAGTGCTGCCCATCGAAGAAATCATCGAAGCACGGCGCATGTGCCAGCAGCTTCATCCAGACCGCGGCGGGGACCCTGCGGAGTTCCAATACTGGAAGGAACGCTTGGATCGCCTGCGCCGGCGGGTGCGAAACTAGCGACTTTAAAAGAAGGGGAGTTTTGATGATTCAGGGAATAACGGCAAAAATCGCCAAGGACGCGCTCGTATTTGCACTTGTTTGGCTTTGTGCCCTCGCAAGGGCGGACGATGCCTTGATTAACGAGGTCAGCCACCACTACGCAAAAAACGACGGCGTCAATATCCACTATGTAAAAACCGGTCAGGGGCCCTTGGTCGTCATGATCCACGGCTTTCCTGATTATTGGTATAGCTGGCGCGAACAAATGAATGCCCTCAAGGATCGCTTTACCGTGGTAGCCATCGATCAACGCGGCTACAACAGGAGTGATCAACCCGAGGGTGTTGCTGCCTATGCTATGCCAAATCTTGTCGCCGATGTTGCTGCAGTTATCCGTGCGGAAGGTGCAAAAAAGGCAACCATCGTCGGACACGATTGGGGAGGCGCGGTAGCCTGGCAAGTCGCCTTCGCGCTTCCGCAAATGGTGGAAAATCTTGTCATTTTAAACCTGCCCCATCCGAACGGCATGGCCAGAGAGTTGGCGAGCAACGTCGAGCAGCAGCGCAACAGCGCCTACGCAAGACGCTTTATCGAGGGCAGCGCGAGTGATCCAGAGATCCTCGGCGGCTACCCGATGACTACTCAAACCCTGGCGAATTGGGTCAAAGACCCAGCAGCCAAGGTGCTCTATGAGGCAGCATTTCAACGTAGCAGTTTCACGGCCATGCTGAATTTCTACAAGGCAAACTATCCCCGCTCTGGGATCGACTCGGCAGTAGCACCGGCGACACCACCGCCTCAGCTGGCCATGCCCGCGCTGATCTTTCACGGACTCGAAGATACAGCCCTGCACTCTGACGGGCTGAATAACACTTGGGATTGGAGCAAAAAAGATGTCACTATCGTGACGGTTCCAGGGGCAGGACACTTCGTACAACAAGATGCTCCAGTGCTGGTCGGTGAGACTCTGCGCTGGTGGCTATCGAGCCGCTATGGGCTGTAGCTTTCTTTCGTCAGAAGCAGTTTTTATTTCAAGGTGAGCAACTTGTCAGGGTCTGCAGAGAATCAAAAAGAGACACCCACAGAATCACGAAACAGATTCAGTCCGGCCTACCGTAACTACGCCTTGGGCATTTTATTCGTTGGTTACATTGTTAATTTTGTCGATCGTTCCATCCTTTCGCTCTTACTAGAGCCCATCAAGCTAGAGTTAGCACTTACCGACAGCCAACTTGGTCTGCTAGGTGGTCTCGCATTCGCGCTCTTTTATACGTTTTTAGGCATTCCCATCGCGGCATTGGCCGACCGGCGTAGCCGCGTCAAAATTTTGGCGGTCTCGATGGTGATATGGAGTGCGATGACCGCCCTCTGCGGCCTGGCCAGTAATTTTTGGATGCTGCTCATGACTCGCATAGGTGTTGGCGTCGGCGAAGCCGGCGCGAGTCCACCGAGCCATTCCCTGATTTCCGACTACTTTCCCATTGAGAAACGCGCCACCGCACTGTCGATATATGCCCTGGGCATTCCGTTTGGCACGATGATCGGCAACTATGTCGGAGGCTGGGGAGCTGACACCATCGGTTGGCGCAACACTTTCTTTCTCGTGGGACTGCCGGGCATTTTTGTGGCGATGGTTATTCTCTTTACCCTGAGAGAGCCGCCGCGGGGCATGTCGGATATCAGGCAGGGCCAAAGCGGCGCAAATACGGGGGCAGCGCCTAGGACTGACGCGCCTCAAATAAGCGAAGTGCTCTCACTGCTATGGGCAAAAGTTTCGTTTCGCCATCTCGCCTTTGCCGCCGGTTTGCATGCCTTCGTAAGCTACGGCGCCGGCACCTGGAATGCGCCGTTTTTTATTCGCATACACAACATGTCGTCGACAGATTTAGGTGCGGCCCTTGCATTGGTGGCAGGTATTGGTGCCATAGGTACATTCTTTGGCGGCTATGTATCCGACAAGTTGTCGGATCGCACCGGAGACAAGCGATGGTATTTTTGGGTGCCCGGCATCGCTACGATCATCATGGTGCCTTTCCAGCTCGTTGCCTATTTGTATAACGACATCACTTCGGCCATCGCAAGCCTTTGCGTCGTGGCAATTATGGGCAGCGTCTATCTGGGCCCATCCTTTGCAATGACTCAAGCCCTCGTGTCTTTGCGAATGCGCGCGGTGGCTTCCGCTATTTTGCTTTTCGTTCTCAACCTGATCGGCATGGGCCTGGGCCCCTGGTTTGTGGGCATCTTGAGCGACTTCCTCATGCCGACCATGGGGACAGAATCGCTTCGGTATGCCCTATGTGTCGCCGTCTTAGTCAATCTTTGGGCGGGTATCCACTACTTGCTTGGGGCCAGGAGTGTGCGGGGCGACCTGCTCGAAACTGAGGCGATGAACGCGAAACTGGCCTAACCAAGAGCCAGATTAAGCCACAGCTAAGTAATTTGGGGAGCACATGTATCCAGGACATTGGGCCAAATTAAAACCTGATACGCCGGCGGTGATCGACGCAGCCTCTGGCATGCAGGTCAGCTGGAAGATGCTGAATGAGCGATCCAATCAGGTCGCCCAACTCCTGCAGAATCTGGGTCTTAAGGTAGGAGACCATGTCTCTATCTTTATGGAAAACAACATCGATTACTTCAGCATCGGCTGGGGAATCATGCGTTCTGGGATGTACGTCACCTGTATCAACCGTTATCTGACACCGGACGAGGCCGCATACATCGTTGAGGACTCAACCAGTCAGGTGATTTTTGCATCGGCGGAGTTAGCCCAGACCCGGGACCTTGCCGCGCTAATACCCAACTGCAAACACCGCTACATTTTGGGTGACGCGACCTCGACGTTTGCAGGCGTCTATGAAGACTTTGAACAAGCGATAAGCGCTCAGCCGAAAAGCCCCATTCAAGATGAGCGTGCGGGCGATACCATGCTCTATAGCTCCGGCACCACCGGCCGGCCCAAGGGCATCAAGCGGCCCCTATCAGGTGCCCATGTCAGCGAAGGGTTGCCTGGGGTTGAGGTAAACAACCCCTATGGCATGAATGCTGACACCGTCTACCTGTCTCCGGCACCGCTATACCACGCTGCACCGTTTGGTTTTTGCACCCGTGCCTTGGCGCTTGGCGGTACCGTCGTGATGATGCAGAGCTTCGATCCGCAGCTAGCCCTTGGCTATATTGAGCAGTATTCGATTACCCATTCGCAATGGGTGCCCACCATGTTCATTCGCATGCTAAAGCTCGACAAGGATATACGCTGCCAATATGACCTAAGCACCCATGCATGCGCCATTCATGCTGCGGCTCCCTGCCCGAAAGAAATCAAACAGCAAATGATGCGCTGGTGGGGGCCCATTCTGTGGGAGTACTACGCCGGTACCGAGCGAAATGGCACCTGCGTTATTGGCCCGCAGGATTGGCTCGCCCATCCCGGCTCTGTTGGTCGTGCCTATAACAGCGTACTGCGCATCTGCGATGAGAGCGGTAAAGAACTCACTGCAGGCGAAGAAGGCATGGTCTACTTCGAGCAGAATGTGCGCAGTTTCGAGTATCACAATGCGCCGGATAAGACCCGGGCAGCCACTCATCCGATCCACGACAATTGGACCTCTTTGGGTGATGTAGGCTACGTCGATGAAGAAGGGTTCTTGTATCTCACCGACCGCAAGGCCTACATGATCATCTCAGGTGGTGTGAATATCTATCCTCAGGAAATTGAGGATGCTCTGATACTGCATGAGGCGGTTCAGGATGTAGCCGTTTTTGGTGTACCCAATGAAGACTTCGGTGAAGAGGTGAAAGCTGTCGTGGAACTGGCCCCGGGGCACACGGCTGGCGAGGAAACCGCCGGCACCTTAATGGCTTTCGCCAAGGCCAATTTGGCGGGGTATAAAGTCCCCCGCTCCGTTGACTTTATCGATGCACTGCCGAGGCTGCCGACGGGCAAACTGTATAAGCGTCTGCTTAAAGAGCAGTATTGGCCCGCAAAAAATTAGGGCTCGTTAGAACTTAAGCACGCTTTTTGCTGCCGGGCGCTGGCAATAGCGCTCATTCCAGGCACAAATTCCGGGATAATCGGCGATCACATCGACTTTGCCAAATCGAGCAAACTGCAGGGCTGACTGCAGCGTGCAATCCGCGACAGAAACCTCTTCGCCTCCAAGTAAGGGGCGACCGTCGCTGAGTATGTTTTCGATATAGGTCAGGGCCTTGGGCATGCTGGCCTCAATTTCACTAGCCACCTTGGGGTCCTTGGGCAGACCCAGGGGCGAATTTACCGCATGCACATAGCGGCCCAGGTTGTTGGCAAAGCGCAATTCAATAGTGCGCTCCATATCTCTGGCCAGGCCGCGTGCCACCGGATCATCACTCTGTAGCCTATTGTCGGGAAAGAGGTCTTCCAAAAAGTAGATAATAGAAAGTGACTCGACAATGAAACGACCGTCTTCCAGCTCCAGTGTGGGCACGGCACCAAAGGCATTACGGGCCAGATGCTCTGGCTGGTTTTGCTCACCCTTTAGAGTATTCACCCGGACATGCTCGATGTTTAAGTCCGAACCCCGCGCCTCGCGCTCTGCTACGTACAGCATAACCTTGGTGGGGTTTGGTGCTGCAGGCACTCCGTATAACTTCATCATCTCCATATCTCCTATTGTCTTGCTCGCTGTTGTCTTACTTGTTGTTGTTTCTCTTGGGGTTGTCTCTCTTGCTGTGGCCTCACTGGCTGCCGTCTGTCTGGTCTATTTTTTATTCTTGGTAATCGACCAGTGGCTTGCATTCGGTGTCCAGACGATTTACCGAATCTGCTGCGCGTCCACGGCGCGCTTTGTTGCGCGGCACTGGGCGAAAACATAGGATTCTACCCTCTATCAATGCAGCAAAACTAAGCATGAACAAAACCTCCGGCCTAGCAAAGAAAAAAACTCCGATTCAATGGCGTAAGGCTATCAGCGCCATGCGCCGTTTGATCGCTAACCCCGAGGCGACAGAAGAAGTCTTCGTCATTATTGAATCCCTCGCAGGCAACGCTCTTGAAAAGGGTTTTCAGCGATTTAGGGCGACGGCAACGGGCCAACAGATCCTTGCCGAGAAACGGTCTCTTCTCGATTCACTGCGCGACCGTGAAATGCTGGCAGAGCAGCCCCAACATTCTCTTGCCGCTCACTACTTGAACTTTGTGATCAAGGAAGACATCAGCGCCGATGGGTTGGTAGAGCCCAGTGAAGACATGCGCTCAACCCGAAATCTGGACGCAGACCTGCTGCTATTCGCTAACCGACAGCGAGATATGCACGATCTTTGGCATACCCTGACCAACTATGGTCGTGACGAACTCGGTGAAGTCTGCCTACTTGCCTTTACCTGTGCGCAAAGCCCGAACCGAGGCATCGCCTTCATCACGCTTGTAGGTGTCTATCAGATGATCAAGCGCTACGGCTGGGATGTACCCGGGACGGTTCTGAGCGCATATCGAGACGGTAAAAAAGCGCAATGGCTACCTGCGCAAGACTGGGAGGCACTGTTACGGCAGCCCATTGGTCAGGTACGGTCTAAACTCAATATCCGGCCACCCCGGCGCTATCAGCACATCAGACGTTTTGAGTTAAGGGCTGACGCCTGATTCGTCTCGATACCCCGACAGATACTTCAACCAAGGCCCGTCATGAACAATTATGACTACATCATCGTGGGGGCTGGCACTGCTGGCTGTGTACTCGCAAACCGCCTGTCGAAAGATCCATCCAAAAGCGTTCTGCTGCTCGAGGCAGGCAAAAAAGACAACTACTTCTGGATCGACATTCCTGTGGGCTATCTCTACACCATTGGTAACCCACGCACTGACTGGTGTTTCGAAACGGAGCCAGAAGCCGGCCTCAACGGCCGCAGCATCGGCTACGCTCGTGGCAAGGTCATTGGTGGCTGCTCTTCCATCAACGCCATGATCTACATGCGCGGCCAAAAGTTTGACTATGACCATTGGGAAAGTATGGGCAACCGCGGCTGGGGCTGGAGTGATGTGCTACCCATATTTCGCCGCTCCGAGGACTACCAGCACGGTGCCGATGACTTTCATGGCAGCGGTGGCGAGTTACGCGTCGAGGAACGCCGAGTCAACTGGGAAATTCTCGACGTTTGGCGCGACGCCGCCGAGCAGTGCGGAATTCCAAAGATTGATGAATTCAACCGTGGCGACAATTTCGGCAACGCCTACTTTCAGATGAACCAGCGCACCGGCAAACGCTGGAGCGCTGCCCGCGCATTCCTGGACGCCGCCCAGCAGCGACCCAACCTGACGGTGATGACTGAAGCCACCGTCGAGAGTCTGAGCCTAAGCCAGGATCCTGACGGGATAAGAGCCACCGGCGTTAAGCTCTTGCACAAAGGTCAGCGTCTCGAGATTCAGGCTGCTAAGGAGGTCTTGCTAGCTGCCGGAGCCGTCGCTTCACCCCAGCTTTTGCAGCTATCGGGTATTGGTCCGCAAAATGAACTGCAGTCTCATAGCATCGCTGTTAGGCATAACTTGGATGGCGTTGGTCAAAACCTGCAGGATCATCTGCAAATTCGCACCATTTATCAGGTGGACAATACCATCACTCTCAACGAGCGCGCTCGAACACCTTGGGGTATGGCAATGATGGGTTTGGAGTACTTCCTAAAAAAAACCGGCCCCCTCACCATGCCGCCATCCCAGCTGGGTGCCTTCGCCAAGAGTGATCCTTCCCAGCCATCGGCCAACATCGAATGGCATGTGCAACCCTTGTCTCTCGACAAGTTCGGCTCACCACTGCACAGGTACAATGCCATTACCCCGTCGGTCTGTAATTTGCGGCCATCTAGCCGCGGAACAGTATCGCTTAAGTCCGCCAATCCTCACGATTCGCCGGCCATCGCGCCAAACTATCTCAGCACCCAGGAGGATCTAGACGTCGCGGTGGCAGGTTTACGATTCACGCGAGACATCATGGCCGCCCCAGCCCTCGCGCCTTTTAATCCGCGCGAGCTCAAACCCGGACCGCAGATCACTACTGAAGACGAGCTGCAGCGCGCAGCCGGTGATCTGGGCACGACGATTTTTCATCCTGTGGGCACCTGTAAGATGGGGCCTGCTCACGACAATCTGGCGGTCGTAGACGACCAGTTGAGGGTCCACGGTGTGGCCGGCCTACGCGTGATCGATGCATCCATTATGCCGACGATCACTTCCGGCAATACCAACGCACCCACGGTGATGATCGCTGAACGCGGAGCGGAGTTTATCCGCAAGGACTATCGGCACACTCGCTAGGCATTTGGTCCATGGTCCCGCTGGCAGCCTGCAGCCAGGCAGCGAATCTTTCGTTGCGAGGGTAGTAGCTGGCACTCCAGCCCAAGCGCACCAGGACCGAGTCCAACGACGGAATCACCATAACCACCTGACCACGATTACCAGTGAAAGCGTAGGCGTCAGCAGGCAGATCCGGCCAGCGCAAGTTTTCTCCGCCACGATTAAGCCAAACCTGGTAACCGTAAGCAGGACTGTTGGTGCTGGTATTGGGCGCAATTGCCGCCCGCATATAAGATTCCCTGGCAATGCGTGCGCCATTGATTTCACCCTGTCGCAAAAACACTTCGCCTAGCCTTGCCCAGTCTCGAGCAGATGCATAAATATTGGAGCTTCCTACGAACACTCCATTCGCATCTGGCTCAAGCGTCGTGTGACGCATACCCATAGGCCATAGGATGTCTTTATAGAGGTAGTTGAGCGCATTTTGCGGCCCACCGACCCGCTCATTGAAGAGCAGGGTCAGCAGGTTAGTTGTGCCCGACGAATAATAAAAGTGCTCTCCCGCTGCATACGCGTAAGCACTCTCAAGAGGCACTTTGGACGCAACTTTATCGATAAACAGCATCCGCGTGGCGTCAGACCCCGGCGAGTAGCGCTCTTCAAAATCAAGGCCACTCGACATTTGTAAAAGGTTTTTGACGGTAATCTTGGCTCTCTCATCCTCAGCCCATTGAGGAAATAGATCGCTTTGCGAAACAGACACCTGCCCCTGCTTTTCTAGCCAACCCAACATTAGCGAGGTTAGGCTCTTACCAAGGCTCCAGCCCATCAAAGGCGTATTTGGCGTAATCCCCGGCGCATAGGCTTCGGCTAAAATCCGTCCGCCTTGCACCATGATCAACGCGCGGGTCTGCAGACCTTGCCGATGATCCTGTGCCAGTGACTGATTCAAAGTATCGACTAAGCGCGGGTCGAGCGCGGGCACACGCGGCCCCGTCGGCCAGACTTCGGTTTCATCCAAGGGTGGTTTAACTGGGGATTCAAGACCATCAAGAAAACTCGGGGATCCATCATCGATAGTACACCCGATCCCGTCACGATATGTTGCCGACGCTCGAGAAAGCCCGAACAATTCGACGGTTGCTCGTTTAGCTCGGTCGTCAAGATCGATGGAAAACCAATCTATCGCTGGACTATAGGAAGCCAAATCATCGCGTATCTGGTCCACAGTAAAGCCACTTAGGAAGCGACCGGAACAAGCGAGCTTTGCTCCCATTCCAGTGCCTACCGCCACGTTTGCGTAGAGGCTTACTGGCGACATGCCTATCGCTTGCAAACCAATCATGGCCAAACCGGTGACCACGCCAAAGAGCAAACCAAACCTGATCAATATTCCTTGCACCAAACCACCCTACATCGCTGGCCAGCTGCTCATATCATTAGTCCGCCTGGCTTTGGGTCATCGCGCCGTAGACTAATACCTTAAAATCCCCGGCCAAACGCGTGCGATGCGGAATACTCTGCACCATAAAGATCCCAATCAGATTTTCCTCAGGATCAACCCAAAATCGCGTGCCGGCGGCGCCACCCCAGTTGAATTCCCCGGCGGAACTTACCTCACCAGTGCTTTCCGGCTCGAGTACCAAGCCGAATCCCAGCCCAAAACCAAGACCTTTGCCGCCCCAGCCCATAGGTAGGTCACCTAAATGATTGCTGGTCATTAGTTGCGCTGTTTTCGGGGATAGGATGCGAACACCATCTAATTCGCCCCCATTGAGCATCATTTGCGCGAACCGGAGGTAGTCTCGCGCGGTGGAGACAAGCCCAGCACCACCACTCTCGAATTCCGGAGGCGCAAGAACTCCAGCGCTGATGTAAGCATCGGCAACTTCCAAGCCCTTGCCGGTCGTAGGCGCCATGAAGTTTAGCTCCGTTAGGCCAGCAGGCTTATATAGCTGGGCTAGCCGAGATTGCTTTTCTGAAGGAACAAAAAACGCTGTATCTTTCATGTCCAGTGGTTCGAACAGGCGTGTTCTGAGAAATTCTCCGAAGGACATGCCGGACAAGACTTCCACTAATCGACCCTGTACATCTACAGACACGCTGTAGTGCCATTGAGCACCAGGCTCATATTGAAGCGGTAGCTTTCCAAGGTCTTGGACAAATTGCTGCAGGTTTCGTTGATCCATAATGCCAATCGTCTCGGACTGCCGATACAATTGGTCGACTTCCGTATTGCCAAAAATACCGTAGGTGAATCCTGCCGTGTGGGTCAAAAGATCCCTAATGGTTGGCTGTCTCTTAGGTTTACGAGTCTTGCCGAGCAACTCTTCATTAGTTTCGCCGACTCCTCGACTGACCGTTCCATCCGAAATAACCCCCGTGCCTGCAGTTGAAAGTGCCACCTCTAAATTTGCGAGCTCAGGCATGTACCACGCGATCGGGTCGCTTAGACGAAATTTTCCCTCCTCGTAAAGCATCATTAACGCCACACCCGTAATGGGCTTAGTCATGGAGTAAATGCGGAAGATAGCGTCCTCTTCCATGACACGACCGGCTTCTCGATCTGCCTGACCGAAGGATTCGATGTAGATCACCTTGCCATTGCGAGCGATGACGCCCAGGCCACCAACCATGGTTCCGTCGTCAACCTTGGCCTCCATGAACTGCGTCAGACGATCAAGTCGGTCGCTAGAAAATCCTTGGCGTTCTGGCGAGCTGGATCCGATCTCACGCCCGTGGATGGACCCTGCAGAGGCCAGCAGCACGGTAATTAATGCATAGACTTTAATTTTCATTGATTTCTCCCTATCTCAATCTAGTTCCCAAAGCGGTAACGCAGCTTTGCTACCACGGTATCAATCACCGGTTCCTGCAAACTCTCGTCGAATAAATCCAGGACGTCATATTCATCTAACAACCGTAACGAATTACCTCGGTTATAAACCAAATAAAAATCCGTCAGCGGTGCGATCTCCCAGCGGTATCGCAATTGAGTGGTCAATCGACTGACATTAAAGTCGTAGTTATCTTGCGCGCGCACCGCGGTAACAAGATCGCCATCACCTTGTGGAATTGAGAAAAATCCTTTATCCGTCGCGCGGACCCCTGCCCACTGTAGGTTCCATCGCAACTGATGGCCCGGAGCAATGTACCAATTCACGTCGATAGCAGGTTGCCACTCATTTGCATCGAACGCGCCAAAGTTCCGCCCGCCTTGATGCACTATCCAGCCGCTACGGTCCGCAAAGTTTAGATCAAACGCGATGCTTAGCTGATCGATCGGGAGGTAAGTTAAACCAACTAGGCCTCTATACGACCAATCTCCAAGATCCTCCTGATTACCCCCCAGGCCGAAAGTAAAGCTTACGGTCCGAGCTGCATCTGTTGAAAGATAACTTTCGAACCAACCGCCACCGTCTGTGCGATATGCCCCGTTGCCTCGACTGTTTATATCTTCATATCTTTTTGGGAAATAGCCGATGCCTGCGCGAAGCGTGTTTCGACCCGGGAGAACAACAGAAGAACGCCACAAAATCGCGCTGTCAGTAATTTGATTTTCACTAAGATTGTGCTGATGTTTTAGGACTAACGTGGTTCGATAGTTGCTTAAAGTCGACGAAACGTCCTGCTTGTTGTAAAGAAGAACGTATCTCGCTTTTAAATAATCATTACGAAGTAAGAACCCCAGATCGTTAAAATCGACATCTTCGTCCATGATGTCCAACTCAAACTTTTGCCGCAGCGTTGGGCTGTTGGCATAAAGAACATCAAACATTGCTCCGTATCCAGATATGTCGTCACGATCGCTCATAATTAGCTGGGCATCGGCTTTAAACGACCCATCTTCGTTTCGCGCGTGCCCATCTAAACTATGTACAACCGCGTCATACGCGCTTCCAGCAACTAGTGTGCCCATATAACCAACAGATCGCGCATTCGGCCTGCCATAAGACATACGCGCAACCGCAAAGTCTCGACCCGACTCAGTGAGTGTTAATTCTTGGCCGTTTGCATCACGGGCGCGCCACTCCACATCATCTTCAAAAGCAGTAAGCAAGCCGTAGCGAAATTTGTCGACGCCACCCGTAACTTTGGCGGCGGCCAGTAAATCGGTAGGAACATCGAGTTGTCCGCGTTCGAGATTTACGTCCGTCGGCACCGAAACTTGATTCGCGGTGCCACCAATACGACGGGTATTCATTAACGAAACAGGTAGCGGGATATGCTCCTGCAAATAGAGCCTGCGAGAGGTAGTCGAAAAATCACCGTTCAGTGCGATTGTACTGATAGAGCTGAAATCATCCCTCGGCATGACATTAAAAATCTCGCTTCCTTCCAGAAAAAAGAGTCGCTTTTCGGGAAAAAATGTCTCGCTAGCGGTGAGATTTAGAACGACGTCATCAGATTCAACAGCGCCAAAGTCTGGGTTGATTGACCCTGACATCTGTAGCACTGGCGAGGGTTGCCAAGCAAAGTCCGCACCCACTCGTATCCTAGTCTCGGCATAGACCTCATCATGCGTCGCCGCCGCAAAAGGAATAAACGATAGTTTTTTAACGGGCTGTATCCCATACATCTGAATGCGATTAAACGCCGAGACGAACCGTTTACTGGATACACCATAACCTGGCCATTGGTACCGTTGATTTTGATGAGCCACCAAGCGGCTGGCCGCGAAGCCCATATCACGCAAGCCCTCTTTGACCGGTACGTCCAACATCGACCAGGGAAGAAACATCTCCACACTCCAACCGGTCTCCGTTCTTGATGATTTGCCAATCCAAGGACCATCCCAATCTCGTTGCCAACGCCGCTCGGGCAAAACTTTGCCGTCTGCCAAACTATTGCCGAGAGCAACCCAGAACCAGTAGCCTAATTCGCCTTTACCAGAAGGGTCTAACGTTACGCCGAACGTATCCCTATCGACCCAATCGTCACGGCGGGTAATTCTCTCGACAATAGAATCGGCTGGTTGCTCCATGTCAGAGCTGACGTATAAACCCTTTTCCGTCGCAAAAAAACGCAATTTTGTGGCGTATTTGGCGGGTTCTCCCAAGTCAGGTATAGAAACAAGCATGTTGTCGTAATAAGGAATCCCGCGCCAGACAGCTTCTTCTATTCTGCCATCGATAGTGATGCCAGCTTCTTCATGATCCAGCGTCTGAATCCGCAGTTGGTTTAAATCAACACCACCCTCAGATCCATACACGGTTTGCGGACCTCGACCGGCAAATTCAGCTAGTTGAACTTGCAGCGAAGCTTTATCAGGGGAAATCGCTGGTGTAACGCTTTCAATTTCCGTGGGCTTCTTTTTGATGGGGTTTGTTTGCGTCTGCAGTTCCGTTGACGGAGAAGCTTCAACATCAGAGCGTGGTAGGCGGTGAATGTCTTTTGAGATGCTAGGCAAACTATGACTTTTAGTATGCCAAGCGTCGGAAAACCCAATACGGCGCATTCGTTCCAACAAATCACGGCTAGATCGATCTCTGGTTTGAGCAACTACTCGATAGACACTTTGGCCGCCGCCGCTATCGGCTGGAAGAACCGTGAGCTCAAGATTTTCCTCGGGGATGTCTAACTCAATCCGGGCACGATAACGATCTGCGTTTTCAGGTTTACTGAAGCTGGCCAACACCACGCCCGAGCCCTCAGCAAACACAAAGCTGCAAAAGCTTAGGGCAGCAACAAAAAGAAGTGTGCTTTTCAACCTTGTATTAAAGCTCGACTTAGCGCCCTTCAATCTGGCGAGCGTTGGACCAACGCCCAAACTAAATGATGCCACCACTTCTCCCCACTACAACTCTACGACCGCGGCAGCAGCGAAGGCGTACAACGGAACAAAACCAGTCAGCAATAATCCATGATTTACCCACGGATTAACAGATCGGGTCTGGGCAAGACCAACTTGAACGACCCTTGCCACTTGACCAGCAATTGCATTCAAGACATCGTCGTTCCAGCCAAACGTATTCAGGGAGAGACTTATGAGCATTACTCAATCAAGCACCGATGAGCTGATTCTTGAGCAGCACGACCGCGTGCTGTTAATCAGGCTCAATCGCCCGGATAGGCTCAATGCGATCAGCCGCGACATGCTCGATGAGCTGTCCGCCAAGGTTGTAGCCGCAGACAAAGACCCCGAAATTCGCTGCATCGTTTTGACCGGCGAAGGCAAAGGTTTTTGCGCAGGACTCGACTTGATCGACACAAACAAGCGTCGAGAAGACGACGGCGAGGAGACCAACGCGAACCACAACCGCCCGCCTCGCAAGCTCTTTGACTTGCGGGACGCGCCCATCAACGTCATGTGGCATTGCGATACACCGATCATCTGCGCAGTTAACGGTGCGGCAGCAGGCTATGGCATGGATCTAACCCTACTGTGCGACATGCGCATCATGTCTGAGCACGGCAAAATGGCAGCCATTACCGCGCGGCGAAACGTCGTGCCCGAGAGCGGTGGCACGTGGCTGCTACCCCGTCTTGTGGGCTGGGCAAAATCAGCAGAGCTTTACTACCGGGGACGCACGGTGCTCGCAGACGAATGCCTTGAGCTGGGTTTAGTGAACGCTGTAGTACCTCACGAAGAGCTGCTGCCAACCGCAATGGAATGGGCTCGTGAGGTTGCCGACAATGCTCCGATGGCGGTGCAAACCACCAAACGCATGATGCGCATGGGCCTGGAAGAATCCTACGACACTGCCGTAGACCACCTAATGGTTCACCTGGCCGGCATGTTCGCCAGTGAAGATTTCGAAGAAGGCCTAAAGGCCTTTCTCGAAAAGCGTAAACCCAATTTCACTGGGCGCTAGATTCAGCGTTTGGCGTCATCGCGAATCACCTGAGCTCCCGCTGGATCTACCAGTCGGCCATGCACGATTTGATTGTTGGCATGCCCTAACTGCTGCAGGGACATTGCGCTCTGCAGTGCGCTCCAAAACCCCTGGGCATCCTGGGCTTGATTGACACTTTGCTTAGCCAGGCGCAGTCCCATACTAGGTCGACTGGCAATTCGTCCCGCCATGGTCTGGGTAAAATCGTGCAATGTCTCTCGGGGCACTACGTGGTTGACCATGCCCAGCGCCTTGGCTTCCTCTGCGGTGATCTTCTCGCCGGTAAAAAGCAGTTCCTTGGCCTTGCGCGGACCCATCTCCCAAGGGTGGGCAAAGTACTCCACACCGTTCACGCCAAAAGCCACCACGGGATCTGAGAATGTTGCATCGTCCGAAGCGATGATCAAATCGCATACCCAAATCAGCATCAGACCTCCCGCGATCACCTTTCCATGCACCTGGGCAATGGTGGGCTTTGGCAGGTTGCGCCAACGCCAGCACAGGCCGAGATAGATTTCTTCTTCCTGGGATTGATAGCCCTCGGCGCCAGCTTTGCCGAATCCGCCCCAATTGGACACAGGCTGAAATTCTTCCATCGAGGTTTGATCGGCTAAATCATGGCCGGATGAGAAATGAGGGCCATTGGCGTCGAGCACGATTGCTTTGACCTCATCGTCCTGGGCTGCCTGATCGAATGCGTCATTCAGCTCATAGAGCATGGCTTTGTCCTGCGCGTTCCTAACGTCAACACGATTCAGGGTAATCCGCGCAATATGCTCGTCTACCGCGTAAACAATGGTTGAAAACTCTGACATCTCTTCCTCCTCACAATACAATGACCACATAGTAACAGGGGCGCGTGCCTTGCCATGCCCAACCCGCGGGCATCTTTGATCTCGTGCCACTCATGAGCCAATAGCGTTGCAACAACCACCCAATTCAGAATCGTTCAACCCGAATACCGATACGCCCATAAAGCGCCTGACCGGTGCGAATTTCGGCTGGCGCTGGATTGCCGTTGGACTGATTTTCGCCCTCGGTCTGACAGCCTTCGCCAATGGTGTCGCCCTGACCGCCCGACCGGAAGTGACCTCTGCTCCGGTACCCGAACGGGTTTACTACATTTTGGGCTTATTTGTAGTCGGCGGTTTGGACTTGGGAACACCAGTGGGAGGACCTGTTTGGGCACAGGCCATCTTATGGATCGCTTTCTTTGGTGCGCCGCTGCTAACGGCCTCCGCCGTAGTCGAGGCCGTGCTGCGGGTGCTAAATCCTCAGCAATGGCTGCTACGCAACCTCCACGATCATGTGGTGATCTTCGGCTCAGGAGAATTGACTATCAGTTATTTGCGCATGCTGCGCAGACAGAATAGAAATTGCCGCGTCGTCGTGGTCGATACCGAGTTTGATTCCATACGCGAACAGGAACTGCAGCAAAAATACGGCGTAGCCACGGTGCTCGGTGATCTTACCCTTGGATTTTTGCGCAACCAGTTAAGGCTGCAGCATGCCAAGCGGGTTCTGCTCCTGGGTGAAAACGACTTTCAGGCGTTCGAGGCCGCAACTCGTGTGCTGGAATCCGCACCCAACCTGAAATTTCGTGTGGTAATTCACTGCCAAAATCTGCGCTTTATGCGCACCCTGCTGCAAACGTCCTTAGGCCGTCACTGCGTTATTTTCAATCGCTACAATATGGCAGGCATGGCCTTCGTCCGACGTAATCTCAAAGAACAGTTCGCGCGCACCGAGGGGCTCGATAACGTCATCATCGCGGGCTTCGGACGTTTCGGTCAGTCCGTCGTTGAACAGCTCAGGCTCACCCAGGGTAATGAACTCGCCCATGTCGTCATCATCGATCAGGACGCCGAGCGCCGCATGATGGTGGTCGAAGAGCAGCAGCAGCTGCCTTCAAATTACGAGCGCTCGGTGATGCGGGGTGACGTCGCTAACCCAGAAGTGTGGCGACGAGTAGCAGCCAAGGTCGATCTAGAACAACCAAATACCGTGTTCATCTTGGGTACCGGTAGCGGCCGAGACAACTTGCGCACCGCTCTATGGCTGAAACAGAAATACCCAGATGCCCACGTATTCGCTCGCTCCAACGGCCAGTCGCGCTTCGCCAGCTCCGTCGCCGATGAAAAAGATATCACCGCATTTAGCATTAACGGGCTGCTGGAGGAGATGATCCCGGTCCGCTGGACCCGTTAGCCAAGCCTTAACCGACGTTACAATTCGCGACGCCTCTGGCAAGATCTTAGCCTGCTTCGATTCACAAGACATGGGGGATGTGATGCCGACGCTGTCAGTACTTGACCTGTCGCCCATATGCGAGGGCGGAGACGCGACTCAAGCGCTCAACAATTCCCGAGCCTTGGCCCAACACTGCGAAAAGGCCGGATACCACCGCTACTGGGTAGCCGAACACCACAACATGCGGGGTATTGCCAGTGCCGCAACATCAGTGGTCATCAGCCACATTGCCGGCGGCACGGATTCCATTAGGGTCGGCTCTGGGGGCATCATGCTGCCCAATCACTCACCGCTGATGGTGGCGGAACAGTTCGGCACATTGGAGGCGCTATTTCCGGGCCGCATCGACCTAGGCCTGGGCCGTGCGCCGGGTACCGATGGTGTTACGGCACATGCCCTGCGACGCACTCTGCACAGTGATCCCAATCAGTTTCCTCAGGATGTGGTTGAACTCAAAGGCTATTTGAGCAGCACCTGTCACCCCCAACAACGCGTAACCGCAGTGCCTGGCTTCGGTTCTCAGGTTCCCCTGTATATTTTAGGTTCCAGTTTGTTCGGGGCCCAGCTGGCTGCCATTCTCGGTCTACCCTTTGCCTTTGCCTCGCATTTCGCGCCCGATGCCATGATGCGAGCCATCAATCTGTATCGGCAAGAATTCGAGCCATCGGAGCAACTAGCGCAACCCCACGTGATTTTGGGTTACAACATCTGCGCGGCCGACACCGAGGAGGAGGCCCTGCTGCTGCGCTCCTCAGGCTTACAGGCATTTTTGAATTTGCGAAGCGGCAACCCCGGACCGCTACCCAAGCCGAACGAGCGCTTCGAAGAAGAACTAAGTGATGCCGAGCGTGCCATGTTGCAGCAAGTTAGTTCGGCTTCTGCCGTTGGCACGGTGGCTTCGGTACGCGACCAGGTGAATGAGTTTTTGCAGCGAACTGAGGCGGATGAGCTGATCGTGGTGTCGCAGATTCACGACCATCAGGCTCGCTGTAAGAGTTACGACATTGCCTATGAAGCCTGCGCGGGTCTTTGACCCGCGCCAACAAATCTGCCTACAGGCTTGGGTTAATCAAATACTTCTGACCTGTCGCCTGAAGCGCATAAGTCTTTAGCACCTCCAGCTCCAGCGCCTGATTCAGCGAAATTTCTTGCGCATAGCTGCTGGCAAATGTGGTTCTTATCTCATCCGCTACGCGCTGACGCAGTTCTCCGGCTCGCTCGCGTCCGATCTGCTGCAGAAAAGGTGTAAGCAACCAACCACCGACACCCCACTGCATGCCATAGCTGCGGGTGAGCGTGGTAGGACGTCGCTCAAGGCCACCATAGATATAGACCTGCTTTTGCTGAGTCGATCCATAGCGACTGTATTCGGTGGCGGTTTCATTAGCGGCCGCTTCCATCGCCACGAGAATTTGATTGGCAAGCTCACCGCCACCGGTGGCATCGAAGGCAAGGTAGGCACCCGTCGCAACGAGTGCGTTTTTTAGATCTTCGGCAAAGCTGGGCTGACTGGAGTCGCAGACATGGGTAGCACCAATTTCTCGAAGTAGCTGCGCCTGCTCCGGCTTGCGCACAATGTTGACTAGATCAACGCCATCGGCGATGCAGATCTTTTGCAGCATCTGGCCCAAATTCGAGGCCGCAGCAGTGTGAATCAAGGCAGAGAAGCCCTCTCGCCGCATGGTTTCCACCATGCCCAGGGCCGTCAGTGGATTCACAAAACAAGAAGCGCTTTCGCGTGGAGTGACGCCCTCATTCATCACCAAACACTGACTGGTATGCAAGGTTCGATACTCACTGTACATAGCGCCGCCTAGCACTCCGACGGTTTTGCCCAGCAGGGCCTGAGCCTCGGCACTGCCGCCTGCGGCAACAACCACACCGGCTCCTTCATTACCCACTGGCATGGCCTCATCAAACCGCGCCTTCAGTGCAGGCAGGATTTTTTCCGGCACATCTGCCTCGACATGGTGCTCATCAACGGTCTGTGCATTGCTAACGTCTGCCATACCAAGCAGCAGACCCAGATCCGAGGGGTTGATGGGCGATGCCTCCACCCGCACGACTACCTCCGCGTCGGATGGTGCAACAACGGCGGTTTCGCCAATGGTCAGTTGAAGTTTGCCGCTGGATGTTACGCATGACAGTAACTGGCGGCTCGTCGTTGGCAAATTGCTCATATTCTCTCTCCGGTAATTGCGGCGAGGAGCATAGAAGATCTGGCGCGTAGTGTCTGCCGATTGTGGGTTATGAGGATATGCAGCTTGTATCTGGCTTTGCCCAGCACTTAGACTGGCTCGCGTGAATCCCGTAAACGCAAAAGATCTCCGCGGCGTGTTTCGCCAATCCAGCGGCACAGAACTCGCCCTACCGGATCTAACGCCCATCGACTGGGGCGTACTCGACTACCTCGGCTGGGTGCATCCGTCCGGCGCTGTCGCTTACGTGGTAATGCCTGTTGCGGGAGAACTGCGCGGCCTGCGCCTGCGCCGAGCTTTAAACGCCAGCGCGAGACCTCGCACGCGCATGTGCTCATGGTGCCATCACGTTTACCGAAGTCGCGGTACGGCCCTGTTCAGTGTTTACGTGGAGGGTTCCGACGGACGACGCAGCATCGGTAATCAAGTATGTCGAAATCTCGATTGCAGCCTGCGGATCCGCAACTTGGTCTCGGATCCGCCGACCTACTTGCCTGAAACACTGCATATTGAATCCAAGGTTAGACGCCTTGAAAATGCCGTTTTGACGTTCATGTCCAGGGCCAACGTCCTCGCCTAGGGCTTTTTGAGCCTCCTCGACATTTCGTGGACGCAGATAGCAACGCTGCGGGTTTTTCGATGCAATGGGAATAAAGATGGCACGGCAGCTAGCGGTTAGCATAATGGCGAGTATCCATACGAGCTTAAAACCCGCCAAAAAATGAACTTTGGATAAAGAGACACCCTGATATGAGCGATACCACAGCACTTGATACGTTCCGAGAGGAAACCCGGGATTGGCTAGAAACCAACTGTCCTCAAGAAATGCGTTTGGGCGCCGTTCACTTTGAAGACGCCTACGAAATCTATCGCACAGATGCCGCCATTGAATGGCGTGACCGGGCAGTCACTCGCGGGTGGACTGCGCCGACCTGGCCAACCGAGTATGGCGGTGGCGGATTAGACGCGACACATCACAAGGTGTTGACTGAGGAGATGTCTCGCATCAAGGCGCTACCCGCTGCCACCGGCATGGGCTTGGCCATGATCGGACCGACGATTTTGGAGCTGGGCACCCAAGAGCAGCGCGAGCGCCACATTCCGAAAATCGTTACCGGCGAAGCCCAGTGGTGCCAAGGTTATTCTGAGCCCGGCGCAGGTTCCGACCTTGCGGGACTGCAGACCAAGGCTGTCCTTGAGGGCGATCAGTTCATTATCAATGGTCAAAAAATCTGGACCAGTGGGGCCCAGTACGCCAACTGGATGTTTGCCTTAGTGCGCACTGATCCGGCAGCACCAAAGCACGAGGGCATCAGCTTCGTCGTACTCTCCATGGACCAGCCTGGTGTTACCGTCAAACCGATTAAGCTGATCTCAGGCAGCTCACCCTTCTGCGAAACATTCTTCGACAACGCGATCGCTAAGCGCGAGGACCTAATCGGAGAACTGAATCAAGGCTGGAGTGTGGGCAAGCGCCTGCTGCAGTACGAACGTAATGCCACCACACGCTCGAAGCCAAAAAAGAAGGCCAACGAAAAACCCAAACTGAATGTTTACGCCAGCACGGCCAAGCAGTATCTGGGCGAGGACGGTAGCGGACGCATTGCTGATACCGATATGCGCAGCGATGTACTTGAGCAAGTGATGAACGAACGTGCGCTCTCGCTGACCACAACGAGAGTTGTTGAAGAAAGCCGATCATCAGGTGCGCCAGGCGCTGCAACCTCTATCTTTAAGATGGTCGGTTCCTCGCTGACAAAGTCGGGCTCTGAGCTGAAGTCGCGGCTGCGCGGCACCTCTGGCCTGGTTTGGGAGAGCAACGAATTCTCTGCTGACGAACTGGAATCCACTCGTGGCTGGTTACGTGATCGTGCGGTAACCATTTATGGGGGTACCAATGAAGTGCAGCAGAACATTATCGCTAAACGGGTGCTCGGCCTACCTGACTAGCCTGTTTGCGTCCTGTCAAACACCACGGAGCCACCAATCAGGGTGGCTCTAACCTCTAACTCTCCTGCCTCGCCTCGCTGCGCAGACCACTCGCCCTGCAGAACACACAAGTCCGCAGGCATGCCGACTTTGACTTTTCGAGCCTGAGCAAACGATGATCTTTGATTGAGCCTGACGGATGGTGTCAGATAACCGGTCAGAGCCTGCTCAGCGGTGATTTGTTCATGCTCGCCCACCGTCGCCCCCAGGCGCGTGCGCCGAGTCGCTGCTGAAGAGATCACCCGCCATGGATTGACCAGACCATAGGGGGCATCACTACTTGCCACCACGCAGACCCCCAGGCGCTGCAACCCGGCGAAGCGATACAGGCTGCCAAGCTCAGTCCGTGTCAGATCCGCAAGGTACTGATCGCCCTTGCTGAAAAGAAAGCCTGGCTGGGTGATCACCGGCAACCCCAAGTCCGCCAACCGATGAGCCATTTCATCGTTCACCACCGCGCCATGCTCGATGCGATCAAATCCTGCCTCGCAGGGTGCAGCCTCGGCGAGTGCTGCCAAAGCGAAGACCAGCTCAAGATGAGTCACGCAATGGAAGGCCACATTGCGGCCCTTACGTCTGGCCTGATTGATTCGGCCAACCAGATTCGCCAGATCTGGGAGCCTGTCCTCGTCCAGCAGAATCTTGAGATACCCGCTGTCCAGCTCGTCGCTGCCCATCAGCGAAAAGTGCTGCAGTAGTTCACCAACGTCGGACAAATGCTGAAAATCTGCAAGGGTATCCGTCGTGTTACTCGCGGACGTATCAGTAATACCCACAATGCCGTAGCGGGCAAGCTGGCGAGAGTAGGCTGTGATGTTCGGTCTACGGCTCGCCTTCGCATGCTTCAACCGCTCAGCTAACAGGCGGTCCCGGCGTACGATGCGCCCGGTGAGCAAGCCGCGACTGCTGCGCTCCAATCCGTCAATCAACTCAGTATCTTTGAATCCCAGCTCTCTCAAAGCCAACGAGTTACAGACCCATACTTTGCCGCTGCGATGCTGAATACGCACTGGTCGGGTTGGGCATAGCTCATCCAAAATCCAGCGATCCAGCTCGCCCACCTGCTGCTCCTGATAATCAACGCCACGAATCCAGTCATTGCCGGTTGCTCGCTTCAATCGCGCCTCTAGCAGGGCTCGACACTGACTGAGTGTTCCTGACCCGACGTTGCAATCAACGGAATCGTGAGCCGCAGCGGCAGCAAACAAATGTATGTGATGATCGTGCAGACCCGGTAGCAGCTCTCCTCCCCTCGCGTCGAGCACTGTTTCATTTGGTGCTACCTCAAGGTGGCGAGCCATGACCTGGACGGTGTGATCGATCCGCAGATCAACTGGGTGACCGTCGATGCGAGCGTTCTTGATCAGCATTGTCGGGGTGTCTGCAAAGGACATGTGACCAATCTATCTAAGCCGACGATCTTCTGGCGGCATCGCCGGGCTACATTGACCATGGAAAAATCTAACAACCCGCTATCACCCTGGGCCATGGCATCTAGTACCGCCAGCGCCGAATAAACTCCGGTGAGAGGATCGGCGACCGCATCACCCACAAAGGCCGGTTGATGCTGTTCATCCCAGTGCAGCAGCCCCGCACTGGCGGCAACATCGTCACCGAAGCCAACCCACTGATCAGCAGGTGGCGTTCTGCCATACGCCGTTATCGACAGCCAGAGCTGAGGTTTAGCAATGGACAGTGACTGCCGATCTAGACCCAGTCCGACCAATGCACGTGGCCGGGAGGCTTCGATCACTACATCCGCATCCATCAGTCGTTGAGCCAATTGGCGACGATGCGCTACATCACCAAAGTCCAGCGACAGCAGCTCGTGTCCGGCGTGTAGCTGCCGATAAAAATCCGGGCTGCCTGTTTGAGCACCGTCGGGCCGCCGGATGCTACTGACTGTGGTCACCTGCGCCCCGCAGCGATGCAGCAGCTGAGCGCAAAGCGGGCCGGCCCAGAGAGCCGACAGGTCGACTACCTTGGCGTGGGAAAGTATCCGCGGCACGGGTTTGATGTCTTCGTCGGCGAGCATCAGTGGCAGGCAATCGAGTGGGTTAATGGAGGTATCGCTGACTTGCTCTGACCCGATAAAGGCTAAAGGCAGCCCTATCTCTCGACCCCGTCCGACAAGGGCCAGCCCGCTGCGCAGTGCAACAGCCTCAGCCAACGCCTGCCAGTCGGGTAACGGCTGATCCGTGGCCAGCCATGCATTGAGCAGTTCCCAGTCGCTGCCTCGAGCAAGATTAACTCCAAGCCAGCCGTCGCAGCATGCGAGCAGTCGACAGGTGCCATTGGCTGAACGCTGGCCCTGGGGCGCAATACCAAGCTCCAGAGCACGTGCGCCCAAAACCCATTCAGCCGTTGGCAAAGCTGCTTCGGGACAGTGTTTACCGATGCCGCTAAGCCCATGATCCACACAGGCACGTAAATCAGCGGCGGGTATACTCATCGCTATGTCAAATGCCGCTAAATTTTCAGCCGCCGAAGTCATTACGCTGGATGCGTTCCACTATCTGTTGCACAACCCCATGTTGGCGGAAGAACGAAGTATTGTCAGTGGCTGCCCGTACCTTGTTGTGGATCTGAATAAGCCTCCCTCTGATGTAGTTCTGATATCCACCCAGGGAACAGACAAATGGCGGCCCAATACCATCGTCATCGGTGTTTGCAGCGTGCCCGTGAACGCGCTGGCAGAGCCTACCCAAGCTTTGCTGCCCTTTATTGACGTCATCGCTGACGGCACAACGCCAGAGTTTTTACTCGACGCCGCGCTGATCAATATCGCCCGTCAGCCAATCGCCAGCACGGCGCTGATACAGGTGCTGCGCCATAGCCTCTCGGTCTCGGTTGAACAGGCGCTGATCTTGGAGTCCCTCACCTACAGTAGCTTGCAGCATGGTGCTGAGTTTTTGCGCTGGCTTAGACCTAAGGATCTGAAAGCACTAGATAAACCTTCCAGGGAAGACTTCGATAAAGCCGTGCTCAGCGAGCGCAGCAGTAACCATCTGACGGTAACTTTGAACCGACCCACCAAACACAATGCGTTTTCCGCCTCAATGCGAGAAGGTTTGAACGAGGCACTTCTGCTGGCCAGCACCGATATGTCTATTGAACAAGTGACTCTACAGGGCGCAGGCCCGTCATTTTGTGCTGGCGGTGATTTGGAAGAATTTGGCGAGGCGCGGGATGCGGCCATCGCTCATCTGACTAGAACCACACGCTCACCCGGGCGTCTGATTTACACCCTGCGCGATAAAATCACGGTCAACCTGCACGGTGCCTGTATTGGGGCGGGCATCGAGATGACGGCCTTTGCCGAGCGCGTGATCGCCAGACCAGACGCATTTTTTGCCCTACCAGAAGTTGGGTTTGGCTTGGTACCCGGTGCCGGCGGCACCGTGAGTATTCCTCGTCGAATTGGCCCTCACCGCACCGCCTTGCTGGGACTGAGCGGTCAACGCATTGATTGCGCGACAGCCCTCAGCTGGGGTTTGATCGACGCCATCGAATAAGACGAACTTATAGCCCCTCGATAAAGGAAGCCTTTACCACGCGCCGAAGCAACTTACCCGTCTCGTTGTAGGGAAGCTCATCCCAAATCGCCATATGGGCGGGTACCCTAGAGCTGCGCAGCTGATCCTTAACCAAGTCCTTGAGCGCCTGCATATCGATGGTGGCCCCAGATTTGGTAACCACCGCGGCAGCCACGGCTTCGCCCCATTGCTCATCAGGCACGCCAACAACCGCCGCATCGGCCACTGCTGGATGGGTTAGCAATACGTCCTCGATTTCTCCCGGCGACAAATTTTCTCCTCCGCGCACGATCACATCGTCGGCACGGCCTTCCAGGAACAAATAGCCTTCCTCATCCATGCTGCCGGCATCACGGGTTGGGAACCAACCTTCGGCATCGACCACAGACCCCTTGCCCTCGTATTCCCCGGAGACCTGTTCTCCGCGAACGTAGATCTCTCCCCGCTCCCCGGCACCCAACACCTTGCCTTCGTCGTCGCGGATTTCAATTTCTACGCCAGGCAGGGCTTGACCTACCGAAACCAAGCGCCGGCGGCCGGACTCGGTGGTGCTAGCAATCGCTTCACGGTGGGCATCTGGCCCTAGCACGCAAATGGTTGAGCTGGTTTCTGTTAGACCGTAGGCGTTGGAAAAGTCGGTGTGAGGAAACAACCTCATCGCTTTTTCAATGACGCTCAGGGGCATTTTGCCGCCGCCGTAGGCGAGGGAGTTCAAATGCGGCATATCCGCAGTCGTAGCACCCTGGGCCTCCAAGGTTTCGACGATGCGCGCCAGCATGGTGGGTACGACAAAGGCCGTGGTGACATTGTGCTGTCGCGCTAATTCAATCCAGGCCTCGGCACTGAAATTCGGCAGCTGAATCACATGCCTGCCTGAGTAGACCGAACTCATGATCGCTGCTATGCCAGCGATATGGTAGGGCGGCACACACACCAGGGAGGCGTCTTCCTCTGGCGCACTGGCAAATTCCACGGAACTCAATATGTAGCTCACCAGGTGCTTATGCCTAAGAACAGCGGCCTTGGGTTCACCGGTTGTACCGCTGGTAAAGAGCAATACCGCCACCTCTTCCGGATCCATACCCCATTCGCCGTCAATGGGTGATTGGTTCTGCTGCGCATCGAGGAAACTGTCTGTGGCAACCGCGTGAACATCGTCTAGCGCGCCGAAGGCGTCCACGCGATCACTCGACGTGACCAGATAGGCTGGCGTCACGCGCTTGAGCAGCGCTTCGATTTCTTCATTGGTTAAACGATAGTTTAGGGGAACATAGGGCACGCCTGCCCAAGCACTGGCAAATAACCCCAGAGGGGTGCCGAGGTTACTGACGTCAAGCTTGGCCATCCGGCTGGCGCCCTGAGCTTGAATGGAGCCAGCACGCGAGCGCGCCGCCTCAAAAAGCTCCGAGTAGGTATAGGTTAATCCTCGCTCACCGTCGGTAAACGCGGGACGATCAGGAAAGGCACCGCTCGCCATTTCCAGCAGCATCATCACATTCATGGTTGCCGCCTAATCGGTCTTGGGTAACTGCTTGGTATCCTTTTGCAGGAGCAGATCGCCCTTGACTGCCAAACTGCCGTCACCCGCCTTTACGCAGAGCACCTCGAGGGTTTCGTCCGCAGTGATGTAGCGTTTGCCCATGGCGATGCCCACCGCGTGATCAGGATGTACTTCTCCGCCTGCCAGCGCGTCCGTTCCAGCCTCCACCATCGCGACCCCACCACAAGTCAACTCGACGTCGTCGCCAGAGGCAGCGACCACCATGATTTCACCCGCGCAAACTGCGCTTTTAAAGCGACCACCGGTTTTGAGCGTTGGCATGTTTTCTCCCCAGATTTTTGCTAAGCCAGATTTCTGTTTGTTTTTCTCCCGCTGATTCTATGGCTTGTCCGCATCCTTGACAAAGAGTCTGTGACATACGAACTTGCGGCCTCAGTAATTAATCTGCTTACACATGCTTTCCGGGGAGAAGATTCATGCGCATTTCCATATCCATTGGTTCGGCTTATTACAACGGTGAAGAATGGGATAGCTTAGTTGACTACACCATGGCCGCGGATCGCATGGGTGTGGACGAGGCGTGGTCTGCAGAAGCCTGGGGTATGGATGCCATTGTGCCGCTGGCCTATCTCGCCGCAAAAACCGAGAACATTCGCCTCGGTACCGGCATCATGCAAATAAGCTCCAGGGTGCCATCGATGATGGCGATGACTGCTCAAAGCCTAGATACGGTCTCTAAGGGCCGCTTCAACATGGGACTGGGCGTCAGTGGCCCCCAGGTCGTCGAAGGTTTGCACGGTGCTTCCTTTGCTAAGCCGCTCTCTCGCCTGCGAGAATGTATGGCGATTTTGCGCATGGCGCTCAATGGCGAAAAACTGCAGTACGAGGGAGAACACTATGTGCTGCCGCGTCCAGACGGCGAAGGCAAGCCGATTCGCCTGTCCCAACCTCCGCGACCCGACCTGCCGATTTATCTTGCGACCCTTGGACCGAAGTCACTGCAAATGACCGGCGAGCTTGCCGACGGATGGCTGGGCACCTGTTTCTTGCCCGAGCAAGGACATGTCTTTCTCGATGACCTGCGTCTTGGCGCAGCCAACGCAGGTCGGAGTTTGGCGGATATCGATATTCAAACCGGCGGCTATTTTGAAATGAGCGACGACGTCGACCGACTGATCGCCGAGCGCAAACCCGCCATGGCCTTTACCCTTGGCGGCATGGGTTCGGCCAAAACCAATTTTTACAACGATGCCTATTGCCGCGCGGGCTACGAGGACGACGCCAAGGCAGTACAGAGCCTTTGGATTGACGGCAAACGCGACCAAGCCGTGGCACGCGTTCCGGATGAGATGGTGCTGCTCACCAACCTCATCGGTACGCAAGACATGATTTGCGAGCGGCTGCGGGCGTTCCGGGACGCTGGCGTTGACACCTTCCGTTTGGGCACCGGTGGCGTCTCTTGGAAAGAACGAACGGCTGCCCTCGAGGAAGCTGCCGATTTGATTAAGCGTGAAACAAAATCCTGGGATTCAGAAGCCGCGACGGCCTAGCAACACCCCAACTCCCAGACCAAGAGGAAGTTAGCCATGAGACTTGGAACCATCTTCTATCATGACTTCGAGCTGCTCGATGCCTATGGCCCACTGGAAATGTTTGGCGCCCTTGGAGATAAGATCGAGCTGGTCACCATTGCCGAGCAACCCGGGCCAGTGCGCTCCTCAGTGGGCCCGAAAACGGTAGCCGACTACGGGTTTGATGACACGCCGCCGCTAGATCTCATTCTATTACCTGGCGGTATCGGTACGGTTCCTGAACTGAAAAACGAGGCGCTGATCAATTTTTTGCGCCAGCGATGTCCGCAAAGCCAGGTCACCATGAGCGTATGCACGGGCTCTGCCTTGCTTGCCAAAGCCGGGCTTTTAGATGGCTTGGCGGCCACCTCGAACAAGATGTTTTTTGACCTGGCCCGCAGCCAAGGCGACCAAGTCGACTGGCAGGAATCTGCGCGTTGGGTGGATGCTGGCCAATATGTCACGTCATCGGGTGTTTCTGCGGGCACCGATATGGCGCTTGCGGTTATCGAGCGCCTATTTGGTGCCGAGCTGGCTGCACAGGTAGTGAACTACACCGAGTACCAATGGCATCGACAAAGCGATGAAGACCCCTTCGCTCAGCTGCTCAATCAGGGGGTAGTAGAGGAGTAGTAGGGCGGAAGCCGCCCTAGAAAACATCCGCAAAAAAAAACCGGCGCTAGGCCGGTTTTTTATTTCTTCTGATTCATCTATTGCTTGAGTAAGCGGCTAGTCTTGCCCGCCCGCCATGCTACCCGCGGCATCAGCTTCAACCACACGATATCGAACAGACCCAAAGAGCATTTCATCCCAGGACTGCTGGCCCCAAGGTACATCTCTCGTCGCGTCAGGATTAGCCGGGTTTCGTGCGGAATTATCCCACCAAGTACGGTGAACCATCTTCGTACCTGCCGGTAAAAACCGCGGTTCCTTTAAGTCGTAGTTGGTTTGCCAGTTAAAATCGTATCGCGGCACAGAGAGCAGCGTCTCCTGCGTGCCATCTGGCAAGTGGGCGACAAATTCTGATGCCTTGCCTCGATAATGGGCGTGGGGCAACAAGCTATAAACCAATACGTCTTGGTCAAAGGTTCTTACCATCACTTCAGAGTGATTGGGTGCGCCCGCAGGAATCAATATACGTGGATTTAGCAGAACCATACTGTCCAGCTTGTGCTCGGGCGGCTCTTTATACAGGTACAGACCCATGCGCGATGCGTCCGTGGTGGCCAGACCCGCCGGGGTGTAATGCATCTGAAATTCAATGGTCGCGCCTGCTGGCAGCAAAATGCCAGTATCGTCAGGGAAGGGTTTACCCTCGGCACCGGGCACATATCCACCCAAGCCCCCACCGGTACCGCGCTTGAGGCGACCTGCGCGTCGTCCTTCAGTCTCCAGCTCGCCAAAGCTCGTGATTACATGGTGCAGAACACTACGATCTCCGGGAATAATTTCCGCCGCCTTCACCCAGACGTCTTTGTCGAGCGGGTTGGTCACCATCTTGTACTTGTAGTCAACTACGCCGCTAGCGGGAACATCTTCTGGCGGTATGTCGATGATCACATCGGGTTCGCCCATGGCCCATATCGGCCAGCTTTGAGAATTTTCTGCCAGCAGGTCTGCGCCTTCGCCCCGCGGTGCGCCCGCCTCTACCCAGTGCACTAGGGTGCGGATTTCATCGTCCGATAACGAACGGTCGTTCGAGAACTCACCCACATGAGGGTCAGCATGCCAAGGTGGCATACGTTGAGTACGTACCACCTCGCGAATCATCAGGCTAAAACCGCGCACCATGTTGTAGTCGCTCATCGCCCAGGGTCCGATGCCGCCTTCGCGGTGACAGCTAACGCAATTATCGTTCAGCATGGGAGCAATCGTTTTCGCATAAGAAATATTCTTATGCTCCGCGCGGCGCGCAAGCTCTGGGAAATCTACGGCACAGTCTGCACTCGCGACTGGTTGCGAGTCGACGCTAACTTCGTCCCCCGCGACTAACTGCGCGACTGTTTGGGCCGCACCCGTAACATCGCCACGATAGGCCAGCGTCCAGTCTCTGGGGTTTACGACCAAGGTCTCCCCCGCGGTGTCCGCTCCTAGGCTCTCGCCGATGATTTGTGTGGGATCCAAAAGTATGGGGAGGTCCGCATCAGCTACGCTAGCAGCCACAGTTGTCCTGCGGTCGCGCAAATCAGAGTTGATCAGCATGAATTCAGCACCTGCAGGCGAGAATTGGGTTTGCATAGATGTCAGGCTCTGCAGGCTCTGCGGCATGGTGCTGCAGCTGGTGCTGTGGGTCATCAACACGATGGCCGGAGCGTCTGCAAAATAATGCAGCTCATGGGACGCACCTTGGTGATCCATCAAGCGAAAGTTCTCAACCCGGCTTCCCTCATCCAGCGCGAAACCAGTCGTCGCTGTCAGGCTAAGCAATAGCGCGACCGCGTAGATCGGTTTAATAATCGTCTTCATTCCCGTTCCTCCACCATACGGTTGTCTCCAGAATGTCTGGAGTCGTTAGTTCTTTCAAGTGCTAGCGATCGCAGCACCTAGCCCCTTCCAAGGGCCTTTAAATTCTCTTCGTGTTGAGCGCGATCCACCGTGTACATGGACAGGCAGAAAATCATCAGCATCCACACCGTAAGCAGTGTCGGCGCATAGACCAAGGCGAAGTCTCTAAGGACCTCATTAGGCACTTCTCCCGGTGTCGCTCCGGCAGGAAATTGACTGACGGTTAAAATGAGGCCCGCAAAGGCAGCGCCGAGTCCTTGGGTGATTTTTCGCACAAAGGTCACCGAGGCAAAGAATATGCCCTCGCTGCGCCGCTCAGTTCGTAGCTCCGCCTCTTCAACCAAGTCAGCAATCATGGCACCACTCATTACCTGATAGGTAATGATCAGCGATACGTCGACGATAATGATGCACAAATACAGCGGGAAGAGTTCAGGACTACCGTTTTCTGGCATCAACCCCAGCAGCCACAAAATCACGGGCGCTGGCACGATAGTGAAGGCGAATAAGCCAACAACGATGGCGCCACGCTTTTTACCCAGGGTTTTGCCAATCAACGGCGCTGCAACAAAGGCGATGATTGCCGACAGCACGACGCTGATGGAGATGTAGCCAATCTGCTGGGAGGAGAATTCAAAAATAAAGGTATAGACGTAATAGCTTAGGGTCGCGGCAACACCTGAGCCAATCGCACCGCACATAGCGGCTAGGAAGAGCGCTACAAAGGATTTGGTCGCCAGCGTTTCGAAAATCTCCTGATAAATTCTTTTCACGGAGAGCTCTCGACGCGGAGGCGGTGCCTTAAGCAGTGGAATGAAGCGATGGGTGCCCAGGGCTGAAGAGACGATCACCAAGAACATCAAGGATGCGCCTAACAGGCCCATTTGATTGAAACCCTCAACATTGAACATGCCATTGCTGATTTCATCTGTGGGCACTAGCAGCAACATGGTCGTCGCTGTCGCCATGAGCGTGCCACCGGTCCACCCGAAAAAGCTTCGGTAGGTCAACATGCTTGTGCGCTCGTCATAGTCGTCTGTGATTTCTGCCCCCAATGCGGAGCTGGGAATTTCATAAAGGGTTATCAGCGTGCGCACGACGATGGAAATACCTACGATGAAGGGAAACAATTCATCGCCGCTCAGATTGCTTGGCGGGTTCCAGACGAAAAAATAGCCAATGGCAACAGGTAGCGCGGCCGCATACATAAATGGGTGGCGTCTTCCCCAACGTGACCGGGTATTGTCTGACAAGAAGCCGATTAGCGGATCGCTAACAGCGTCAAATGTTAGGGCGATCAGCAGCGCCAAACTCACCAAGTAGGCACTTACCCCCATCACCTGACTGTAGAAAATCAAGAAAAAGTAATCGAAGCCATTGTTCTTTATGCCGTAGGCTGCGGCCCCAAATCCATAGGTGGCCTTTGTCCAAAGACTAACCTGCCGCCCTTGGGCTATCGTGGCTTCGCTCATTTATCTCCCCGCACTGGTTGTTTTTAGCTTCCCACCATCTTCTTCTAGGGTGCCCAGACAACCCAAAGAGTACAAGAAACATTCGCCTGGCCGTTGACAACCTTGTGAGGTGGAATACTTGCGGTATTCTGCGTCGGCTTTTTATATGAACTGAGGAGAGAGCAATATGCCTGACCGACTGAAGGGAAAGGTGGCGTTGATTACTGGCGGTACTAGTGGCATCGGAGCTGCGACCGCTGAACTGTTCGTCAAGGAAGGAGCGACCGTGGTGATTACCGGCCGGTCCGTGGAGAAAGGTCAAGCCTTGGCCGATTCGCTTGGACCAAGCGCAAGTTACCGCGAAGCTGACGTCATGGAAGAGGCAGCAATAGCGGACTGCATCAGCCATACCAGTCAGGCTCACGGCAAGCTGGATATTTTATTCAATAACGCAGGCGGACCCGTTGGCGCACCCTTAGACCAGCTCACTCAAGAACATATCGACTACGGTGTAAGACTACTTCTTTCCAGCGCGATGCTGGGCACCAAATACGCCGTTGATCCTATGAAGGCCAACGGTGGCGGCTGCATCATCAACAATTCCAGCATCGCGGGACTGCGCTATCGACAGGGGGATTTACTCTACTCGGCCCTAAAAGCAGCACTTACCCACTACACCCGCATGTCAGGCATCGAACTTGGCGAGCACAATATACGGGTCAATTCGATCTCGCCCGGGGCTATCGCTACCCCGATCTTCTGGGGCGGATCCCAGCGCGCCAACACACTCAGTGACGAAGAAAACGAACGCAAGATGAACAAGCTGCAGCAAAGTCTGGCGCGGTCAGTGCCCCTGCTCAAAACCGGAGTGGCCGAGGACATTGCCGAGGCCGCGCTGTATCTAGCAAGCGATGCGGGACGATTTGTGACTTGTCACGACCTCGTGGTGGACGGCGGCCGCACGTCGATGTTCCACGAGCCCAGCTAGCGACTGGTGACAGCGAACGACCACCAATGATCCGGACGCTGTCGATCCGCGCCCATGCCGGTTTTGGCAGCGCGAGTGCGCCAGGCGTGGTCAAGCCGTGACGGCACTTCTACCCGCGACAGGTTCACCGGGTAGAGGTCGCCGCCAATGCGAATTCGTGCGGCTGGATTCACCAGCGCCCTGCCCGACCAATACTTGCCGTCGCAACGAGAGCAGCTGAGATACAGGCTCCCCTGTGCGTCTGCCATGCAGTTTAGGTTGACCGACCAAGGAATGACTCCCTGCACCTCGATCTGACATAGACGCACCTCGTTGGCGAAAGACCAATCGGATATCCTGGCTTCAACTTGCGTACCAAATAACACGGTGCCCGGGACGCGCTCACAGGGACAGCGGACAACAAAGGTCATTACCAAGCCCATAAGGGCAATGGCGCCTATCGCCAACACCAGCGTTTTGAGACTTGCGGCTTCGTCCTTGGCTGCCTGATCGCTCATCGCTTCACTCACGGTTTTCTACACCCTCGCATTGGGCCATAAGCGCAGAAAGTTCTCGCTGTAGAAGGCATCGCGAATGAAGGGCTCGGCGTTCTCGAGAAATCTCTCGAACCGACCGATGGGATCCTTTGTACCCTCCAAATGCGGATAATCGCTAGAGAAGAGATACAGATCAGGATGAGAGTCATCCATCAGATAGGCGACATCTTCATGGGAGAATGGCGTGAAGGCCATTTGCTCGATCAACTGCTGCGAAGGCGTGCGATCAAACCGCACGGACTTGTCTGAGCGTCCGTAGATACGAGTCACCCAATCTAGCCGCCGGCACATTTCTGGCACCCATCCAGCACCTAGTTCGACGGCTGCTCCACGTAAGCCGGGGTGGCGCTCAAACACCCCATCGAGCAGCAGTACGCTCAAGAACATTTCCGGTGTTTGGTGGAGTACGGCTGCATCCTTTGTGCGTACATTCTCGCCACCGCCCAGCCAGTCTTTTACCGGTGCTCGTCCATTGTTGCCCCAGCTTTTAGACACTTGGAGTGGTGCTCCGCCGACGTGCAGTACGAAGGGCACCTGGGCTTCCGCGAGACGCGCCCAAAAACCCTCAAGCTCGACATGGCCCGGCGAACGGTCAATCGGCGCCCGATGGGGAATCCAGATAGCCTGCAAACCTTCTTTAATCGCCCAGTCCACCTCCTCAATTGCGCGAGCCGGATCATCCAGCGGCACGACGCCAACACCCATCAGTCGACTATCGGCAGAGCAAAAATCCAGCATATGTCGATTATGTGCGCGAGTTGCACCGTAACGCAGCACCGGGTCCTTTTTGCTGCTGGGGTGGAAGGGGAAGGCTACCGAGTGAGTCGCAAACACCAACTGCTTTTTGAACCCAAGCAAATCCATAGCGGCAGAGCGGTCTTGGCCGTTAAACGCACCAAGGGCCTGAATTTCTTTGGAGTGTTGAATGAGCTCATCACCCATGGCGAGTTGCGCCGCCACATGTTCTTCTGAATGCTGGCCACCCTGATCCATGATCACCCCAACCTCTTCATCGGTGACGACAGATGCCGAGTAACTGACTTCGGGAATGTCATCCCGGAGTGCTGGATCCGCATAGGTCTTCAGAAAGTTCGGCAATTCCATGATATGACTGTCGGCGTCGTAGTACGCCCGATCTGCTGATGCATAGGCCATGATGTTCCCCTGATAATTTACTCGCTAAACATACCCCAACGCTGGACAAGGCAAAACTCTGTCTGTCCAATCTTGTTAAGGGGGTGAAGCAGGATTAGATCTAGCCAGACCCCTCTGCACTCGTTTATCCAAACATGTTTTGCCAGTATGGTTCGATCGTTCTGTAATCTCTAAAAGGCACCACCTATGCCCACTTTGCTGGATACACTTTGGCAACTGCAACAGCAACCCGATAGCGACCCAGCTCCGCTGTTTGATCATGCGGCACCTAGCGCAGACGAGGGCCAGGCTCTGCAATTTCAGCTGCTCGACCGCTGGCTTAACGAGGGCGAAGAACTCGGCGGCTGGAAAATCGGCATGACGTCTGGCGAATCACGAGACGCCCTGGGTGTGGGCGTCAGACCTTCGGGCTTTGTCCTCAAAAGCAGAATCTTTCGCAGCGGCACCCGGCTTCCCCGCAGCGCGCTCTACAAGGGTGGGGTAGAGAACGAACTGTGTTTTATTGTTGGTCAGGAACTGGGTAACGGTGCCACACCAAGAAGCGCCAAGTCAGCGATGGCTGGCCTTGCTCCTGGGTTTGAAATAAATCAAAAGCGTCTGCCGCCCGGCTCTGCAGCCGGATTACGTATCGCCGACAACCTGTCCAACTGGGGCATTGTCAATGGCGAACCAATCACTGACGCGCAGCTCACTGACGACCTGTCTGCTATGCAGGTAACGCTCAGCGAGCTAACCGAGGGCCGCAACAAAGAGATCGAGCGGGTTGCCAGCGAAGGTCATATGGATCCCCATTACGAATCGCTGGCTATTTTGGCCCAAAGGCTTGCCGACTTCGGTCACTCTCTGCAGCCGGGACAGCAGGTCATCACCGGCGCTTATGGAAAAACCCCATTTGCGGTTGGCTGCTTTACCGGCGATTTCTCCTTGGGTATTGGTCGCGCGGTGCTGGAACTGACCGCAGACTAGGTTGAAACGTATGCATTCTGGGTATCTTCCGCTACCATCTTCGTAGTCATTAATTCGAACCACCTGAGGCTGAACGCGTGAGCGAACAAACCACTAAACCTGAACCTTCTTTGTTCTCACTGTTGGCCCGAGACGCCGCAATCGCTTTGGCCGCCCTATCGCTATGGGCTGCTGCCGATACTTGGTACTTGGTATCCGGACTAGGCTTCGCCTTGTCGGTAAGCGTGCTCGACGCGATCTTTGTCGGCTACATTCTTGGCGCTCTGTTCCATGAATGGGGGCATTACACCGGAGCAAAATTTTCCGGAGCAAGCGCGCCGCGCGTGAAGCCCAAGGGCACGTCGCTGTTTCGCTTTAACTTTGATATGGCGACCAATACTCAGCGCCAGTTCCACTGGATGAGCTTTGGCGGTTGGGTCTTTCACTGGGGCTTGTTGTTGATTTTAGTGGCTGCCCTACCCTTCGACAGCATCGGCAGAATCGCTCTTGTCAGCTCAGTGTTTGGCTTCATCCTGTATGCCACCTTTATCGAAACCGGGATTTTGCGCCAGACCCTTGGTGGATCAGACCCTGCCGAAACCCTTGGCCAACTTTCAGCAAAGACGTTTCAACAGGCGGGAATCGTAGGTTCAGTCGCCGGACTTTTCGCCCTGGCAACCTTGAGTTAATCACCCTCGAAGATCGTAGTAGCGATGTTTGGTCCGTCGCTGTTTCGCCGCGACATTCACGTACGCGCTTTTAAAGTCGCCATGGTGGTGGGATGTATCTTGGCGACCATTAATCACGGCGACGCCCTTCTTGCGAACGCAATGACGACGAGTGGCTGGCTAAAGGTGCTACTCACTTTTTGCGTACCCTACTGTGTGTCGTGGTACTCGGCAGTGAAGACCGATCCAGCCAACATTCCTTAGACGCGGATTCCTGCCTCGGTACGGGGATCTCCCGCAACCCGCACATGCCGCATGATGCGAGGCTTGTCATAATTGTAGGGCCGAGCGCGATGCAGCACGCAGCGGTTATCCCACATCACCACATCGCCAGGCGTCCAGGTATGGCCGAACACTCGTGGCGGCTGACAGGCGAATACCATCAATCGCTCGAGCAGCGCCTCGGACTCAGACTCGGATAATCCCGGGATGCCATAGGCGTGCCGCCCAATGAATAGAGCCGGGCGCTGTGTTACTGGATGCAGTTTTACCAGTGGCCGCAGCGGGACGTCCTGGTCATTCAACCCATAGGAAGCACCCTTGGCGGGATTGTGGCCAACCTTGGACTGGCTGTAGAACAACGAGTGATAGGCCGCAAGAGCAGCGATTTGCTCGCGTGTCGGGTTATCAAGGGCATCGTAGGCAGCGCGCATATCCGCCCATTCGGTTTGGCCACCCTCTTCGGGCACGACCTGGGCGGCCAGAATCGACGCTCGAGCCGATAGCGGCATATAGGTGCTATCTGTGTGCCATCCTTCGTTACCCTTGAGAATCTTGAAGTGGTCGCTTTCGGCATCTACTGCGCTGCCATCAACCTTTCGATTGCTGATGGGAACGGACTTGCGATCTGCCACCAACTGCTCCAATTCACCAATGCGTTCGCCCAGGGCAACATGCGCTGCCTCTTCAATATGCTGGCCGGTAAACACCAATACTGCGTGCTCATACCATGCGGCCTCGATGACCTCCCACTCTTCATCGCTCAGATGATTCAGGTCCACGCCGGTCACTATCGCGCCGAAGACAGTCGTGTCGGTTTTTTGTATCGGTTCTATGCGCATCTTTACGCTCCAATCCTTGGTGAGCCTGTCCCTAGCTGGTGCCAATGGACAACAAATTTTCCACCGGTTGGTAGAGCTCTTCCAAATAGGCCACATCTTCAGCGGTCAGTTCAATGGCCGCGGCGGCGACCAAGTCCTCTAGCTGGCTCACCTTGGACACACCAACAATCGGCGAAGTTACCTCGGGCCTGCCCTTCAGCCAAGCAACGGCGATTTGCGCCGGCGAACACTCATACTTACTGGCGGTCTCTATCACCCGTTCTGCAATCGGGAACACATGATCGCCTTGGTAGAGACCTTCCGTGCGTTTGCGATCCTGCCCCTGTGACCGGCTGGTGCTGCCACCGCTGAATCCGCCTTGGTAGGAGCCTGCCAAAATACCCCGCGCCAATGGCGACCATGGTGTTAACGCGACCCCGGTGCTCGCACAGTAGGGGTTCATTTCGCGCTCTTCTTCCCGATACACCAAATTGTGGTGATTTTGCATCGACACGAACGGTGTCCAGTTGTTTATCTTTGCCGTGAGCTGAAGTTCAGCAAACTGCCAAGCAAACATAGATGAACCACCGAGATACAGCACCTTGCCCTCTTTTACCGCATCGTGAAGCGCTTCAAGCGTTTCTTCAATAGGGGTGCGCGCTGAACCTGAAATGCCGTGTGGATGACGGTGGATGACCAAGTGGTCGATGTAATCATGGCCCGTGCGCTGCAAACAGGCGTCGATACCCTCCCGCACATGCTTTCGCGAGAGGCCACCCTGGTTGGCACCACGCCCCATGGGCATGGCAATTTTTGTGGCGAGCACATACTCGTCTCGAGGCAACAATTCCTTTAACAGCGCACCTACTACCTCTTCAGAGGCTCCAAGGCCGTAAATATCCGCACAATCAAAGTAGAAAAGGCCATGGTCTATGGCCGCTTTGACAATGGGTCTCGCCTCTTCCAGCGTCAGGGTCCAATCGCCTTGGTGCCCGCGACCGGGGATACCAAAATTCATGGTGCCAAGACAAAGTTCAGACACGCGAAGCCCGCTGTTACCCAGTTGAACTGCTTCTAACATCCCTCTCCCTCGCTCGTTGTAGTAGGTTGCAGGTCGTTTTTATAACAGAAATCCCTCAGCACAAGTGCACCTACTATTTCCGCAACGCCACAGGCTTTGCTAATGTCCGTCTTTAAAAAATATGAGCAATATCATGAATCAGTCCATCGCCGTGGTTGGGGCAGGCATTTGCGGCCTTTTTACCGGTCTATCCTTGGCGCGTAAGGGTTTCGACGTGACGCTATTTGAGCGAGACGTCCCGCCACCCCAAGGCAACGTTGAAGACGCCTTCTTCTCTTGGCAGCGCCGGGGGGCAGCGCAATTTCGACACCCTCACGCATTCCTTGGATTAATGTGCAGTGTGCTCGGCGAAAATTACCCAGACTTACTCGAGGAACTGCTCGCCGCCGGTGCACGCAAGCTGACCTTTGAAGACATGGTGCCGGATCATCTCACCGATCAATATCAGCCTGAGCCAGGTGACGAAAAACTTTGGATGTTGCTGTGTCGGCGCGCAACGATTGAGACGGTCTTGCGTCGCTACGTCGAACGCGAGCCTAATCTGAGCATCCAAAGCCAAACCTACGTAACCGATGTGATCGTCGAAGAGACCCAGTCAGGGCAAGGCGAGTCTATCCTTAACGTTACGGGTATAGAGCTCACCGATCGACACAACCAAAACGCTAAGACCGTTCACAGCGCGGACATCATCGTTAACGCGTCGGGTCGAGCAGATAAGTTCTTTGGGTGGCTGCAAGCCAAGGGCGCGGATATTGTCGAACAGCGTGACGATGCTGAGATTGTTTATTACACCCGACACTATGCCTTGAATGAGGGCGTGAGCGAGCCGAAGAGAGACAGTGAAAATCCCTCCGCAGGCGATCTAGGGTATTTGAAGTATGGGGTCTTCCCCGGAGACAACGGCCACTTTGCCATTATCGTTTGTCTGCCAAACGAGGAGGCTGAGCTAAGGGAGGCGGTTAAGAATGGCGACAAGTTCGACCAGATTTGCATGAACATCCCCGGCCTCGTGCCATGGATATCGCCCGAGGCTGCAACCCCCACCACGTCGCCCTTTGGCATTGGTCAGATTCACGCGGTCTGGCGGGACTATATCCCTAGTGACACCAGCCCTAAGC
>CACMHG010000008.1 GCA_902613475.1 K189A clade bacterium | reverse complement strand
CGACAGGTGAGGGCGGCTTTACGACATTGATGGTTAAAGCGGATGATCCCTCAGCGTACATCGATTTACTGAAATCAGACGACGGCGCATTCAAGGCAACGGGAACTGTGGCCGCAGGGTACTGCTTAACCCGAACTGGTCACGACCATCAGGGTCAGATGTTTGTGTGGAGCGCGTTCTCCTCGCTCTCGGATGCTCTCGCGTCAAGCGCAAAATACGATCCGATGGATTCTCCTAACGCTGGCTTTTCTAGCGTTAGAGAGATCAAATACGCTGTAACTTGGAAGCCCCTCATGCCTTTCAAGCTGGCTCCTGGTTTTGAGCGCATGATCAGAGTCGTGGTTCCGCAATCTGACCGCGATGCATTTGTAAGCAATATGGTTAAAGCTCAAAAGGGGCTGTATGACGCGGGATATAACATGAATCTGGGAGTATTCGAATCTATCGGGGGCGGTAAGGTTGAGGCGAACATCTTACACGTCAGAGCTATCGCCCCAACGCCGTCTGACTTCGGCAGAGTTTTGGACGATTTCTACTCTGGTTCGGTAGAAATGGGCGGCAACTATTGGCTAGCGGCCTTTGCTCTGGTTGAAGAGATTGAAAGCGACTATATGCAGGAGTGCGAGCAGGTTTACACGACTGAGTAAAGTGTCGCCTCTCCAACGTCAGGGAGTGGTGTTGACTTCCCCTGCCATTTAGTGGCTGCCAGCATATAGCAACATCAAGTTATTAGTATTGCGCATGTACCGTCCGGGTCCTCAGTACGCCTTGGGCTCAAAAGTGAGGTCGTCTGCGATTGATTGCAAAAGAGCTGCTACTTGGCACTCATAGCGGCAGTTATGCGCTATTTTCACTAACTCGGCGGAGAGAGCCTCAGCGACAAGTCTGGCTTCGATCTACCGTTTTTACGACTTGCGAACACCCTTTGCTATGGCCCTTCGCTTAAGCTACCAAAAGCACAGTGCTTTGAGATTAGGGCCGATTATGACTCGCGATGCCCAAAACTAGCAAAGCCCTGTTGCGGTAGCACCTTTAGTCTTCACTGTGGTGTCTTTGTTTTTACCATTAGCCTCTAACACCAACGATATTTGGAGACAGCTCACTGCCGCGTTTCATAAACCGTAGACGCCCGTCCGCGCAACGAGGAAGCTGTCGTAGGTTAACGAATCAATAATCACATACCTTCCTCCTGTAAATCGCTGATATGCGCTATGGTCTGGAAACGTTACCTGCTTTTGAATTCGACAGGGAGAGATTGCATGGATATCGGTGTTTGCGTAGCTTCGCGAGTAAAGGATATCGACTACGTAGTGCGTGCCGAGCAACTTGGATTCAGCCATGCGTGGATGGCTGACTCACAAATGCTATGGTCGGACGTCTTCGCAAGTCTCGCATTGGCGGCTGATCGCACGGAAACCATTAAAATAGGCACTGGCGTTGCCGTCTCTGGCACTCGCCCGCCGGCGGTCAACGCTGCAGGCATCGCGACTATAAACGCGCTTGCACCGGGACGAACATTCTTTGGCGTGGGCTCAGGTAATACAGCCAAGCGCATAATGGGTATGCCTCCACAAAAAATCGCCGAATTCGACGCATACCTTCAAACATTGGTTCCGCTGCTTCGTGGCGAAGAGGCTTGGTTAAAACACGAAGAAAAAAATATACCTATCAAGCACATCATGCCCGATGACGGATTCGTAAATTTCAAAGATCCTATTCCTCTTTTCGTATCGGGTTTTGGCCCGAAATCCCTCGCTCTTGCAGGGACTTATGGCGATGGAGCAGTGCTCGGAGTCTCAACGCCTCATGCCGCTAGACAATCGTTAAGTGCAGTCTACGAAGGCGCGCGCTCCGTGGGTCGTGTTGGAATGCCACAAGATTGCGGAAATTGCTTTTACAACACGGCACTGACCTGCATCAGCGTACTGGACCATCGGGAGCCTGTGGACTCAGCTCGTGTAAAAAGTGAATGCGGGGCGATGGCCATGGCCAGCGTTCACTACGCTTTTGATCAATTCAGGAACTTTGGCCACCAACCGCCGAACTGGCTGGCCGAAATTTGGGACGACTACTGTGCTTTGCTCAGTCGCGAACCAGAAGAACGAATACACCAACGAATTCACGCCGGCCACAATTGCTGGGTCTTGCCGGAAGAAGAACGATTCCTAACACCTGGGGTGCTGCAAGCCGCAAATATGATCGGCACGCAAGATCAACTGCTCGAGAGACTGCATGATTTGGCAACCGCGGGTTTAAACCAGGTAATGGTGTTACCCAACTTCGAAACGCGAACCCAAGTACTAGAGCGTATAAGCAAGGACATTATTCCTCTAGTACGTGATTTTTAGCGTATGTGACATGTCTATTTTTGATCATCGTTTATTTTCCACCCCTGTTATCAGCGACTTAACAAACAGACATGTTAAACGCCGAATTTGGTACCGGTGCAGCGCGTTTGAAATATCGGGCAAAGATGCCATCCCTATGAGTGGGGAAATTGAGGAGGGACACAAGTCTTATTAAGGAACTAATGTCACACTTTATCCGCGTATGCCTCATCTTCGTATCTCTGCCCTCTTTTGCCCACGCAGAAGATACTCTTTTGAAACTCCTAGAAGGGACGTCCGTTACGCCCGCAGTTAGTGGTTTGCAAATAAGCACGTTCAGAGGTGGCGAGGTGTTCGAGAATCTCGCCTTCGGTATTGCTCAAAGTACGGCGCAAGGCCCTGTTCCTCTTGGTGTCGGGCATAAAATTCGTGTCGCGTCAGTATCAAAAATTGCTGTAGCAATCGCTACTTTAATGCTCGTAGAAGAACAGAAATTTTCATTAGACGAGGACGTATCCGCGCTTCTTGGCTGGAAATTAAGGAATCCAAATTTTCCTAAAACACCAATTACGGTTCGCTCTTTGCTGTCCCACACGTCGTCCGTACGGGACGGTGCTCGTTATTTCATTGAAGCTGGAAAAGGACAAATTCGTGATTTCTTCTATCCCGGTGCTGAGCTTTGGGATCAGGGCGCACATTGGGCCTTCGAACCAAAGGAGGAGCCAGGCAAGTATTTCTCCTACGCGAATCTAAACTTCGGATTGCTAGCTGCAATCATCGAAAGAGCATCAAACCAAAGATTTGATCTCTTTGTGGCAGATCGCCTTTTCGAGCCGCTTGCTTTGGAAGCAGATTTCGATCCCTGTAATTTATCCCGCTCACAATTAGCGACGACATATCGCAAGAGAAACGCGGCGGGTCATTGGAACGTCGATGGACCGTGGCAACCGCAGGTAGATGGCGAGAGGATCTCGTGCTTTTACGGCATGCTTGAACGCTCTGATGGCGCTAAGTTTCTTGAAAACTATGAGCTCGGCAGCAATGCGACATTATTTTCGCCTCAGGGAGGCTTGCGAGCCAGCGCCTCCGATTTATCTACCATCTTGAGGCTGCTTGCCAACAAAGGTGCTCTAAATGGTAGGAAAATATTAAAAAGAAGCTCCGTAGAGACGATGTTGTCCCCCTCGTGGAGTTTAAACGCAGCCGGCGATAATGGCCGGACCTCTGGTGAGGCTCAACCAGGAGGAGCTAGAGACGGCCTAATGACTAGTTATGGTCTATCAGTCCATCGTATTGATATGCGCGCATGGGGTTTTGTCGATGGACCCGCTACGCTTCTAGGCCACCTGGGCAGGGCCTATGGGGTTTTCAGTTTTGCCTTGTATGACCCCGATTCGAAAGATGGGATTGCCATGATTGTTACAGGCGTAGCGGAAGATCCATTTAAAGCACCTGGCCATAGTCCACTGACCAGATTAGAAGAAACAGTGCTCCATTGGTGGATTAATCATTGAACCTACGACGGAGAAAATGTGGGAAAGAGTCACAGGATGGAAGTTTGCGTATTACAAATCGGTCCGTTGCGGATCCCACTGGACGAGCAGTGGCACTGGTCTGACCAGTTTAAATATGCGCTTATATGGCGCCTGTACTAAGGGTGGTGTCTTGGGTAAAGGCTGACTCTGCAGCAATAGGACCTAACTGGCAATCCTAGCTCGGGCTATCGGATAGTCTGCGGCGATTGGTTTCTCGCCCCGGATCGAAGCCCATCATCGCCTGTTTTTGGGCAGCAAAACGACAGTGCTTCTGGTAACGGGGCAACTGCATTGGCGCTGAGGAAATTCAAAGCAAAACTTGAGTATTTAGCGTCTCTGTATTGCCGGTCGCAGTCCGAAATTCAGACGAGCAACAATGATTTAGAGCTTAGTCTCGATTTTTATCATTCAACGATTCGCTCTCTAGCAATAGATTTGCAGCCTCTTTTCGTTTCTGACTGTTCGCCTAATTTATAAGGCGTGGCATTTAAGGAAGTTTTTAGCAGATCTACGACCCGTCTGGGAATTCGACTGAATGGATGGCGAACACCCAGTAGCGGCATGTTTTTGTTCGGTTTATGAACAGTCGCCGGCACGTGCGATGCGCAGACGGCATCCGCTTTTGGCAAATCTTGGCCCGCACCAAACCTGCCTCGTCGACCGTAAACCTACCAGCGTCACCCGATCACAATTTTCTCTCCGAGAAGCGCCCGCGACATCACCTCCGTTATCAACGTATAGGCACACGCGCGCGTATGACGCCGATAACAGGAGAGGTGTTGCAGCCGTAGCAGATACAGGACTTCCGCAGAAGATGTCACCCTGGAAAGGGTCTAGAGGTCGCAAGTACAAGCAAGTGGATGCTTCGAGCGTTTTGAAGGCCCAAAAGTAAACCGTCCTGCCGGTTTACTCGGAATCCTTAGAAACTTAACCGAGTCCTATCGGGCAGATAAAAGCGAGAGTGCGGCTTTATGGAAACCCTCGAGGTCATCGTGAGCAGCCAATCTAAGCACAGCCACGTGTTCATCGTAGGTTCTTGGTTGCATATCTTTGAACTTTTCCGCTTCATCCATGGCAACAAAATCTTTCAAAATGTCGAATACCCTCTCTTGCGGCATTTCGTCTAAGTCCAAACAACTTTTTATCAACAACACAGCCTCTCGTTCGTCAGACATTTCAACAACTTTTGAAGCGGCGTCAGCTCCCACAAGAAGTAAAAAAATACCCACGCGATCTGTAGAACTTGTCACATCTCCCAGGCGCTGGTTCGAAATAACTGAGGGGTCTGAAAATTTTTCTGTAAGAGCCTCACCGAGAATAAGTTGTGCTCGGCGAGCCTGTTTAGCTCGCGAAAGAATTTGTGTTAGATAAGACAGTGTACTTGTCCAACCAAGGGCGTTCTCATCTACCTTTTTCTTATTGGATTCGTTAACTGGAGGATGCTTCTTTATAATGTCTTGAAGCATACTATTCGTGTATTTGCTGCTCTCGTTGTTATTCATTCAATCTAATCTCCTGCGAAGCTGCCGTTATTCAGTCTTTTTGTTAAGAGGCTTACTTTTAGGTTAGGAGCTCATTAGTGCTCAACCTTTTCAAACGAGACGACCTTCAGTCCTAAATGTTCAAACTGCAACACCTGCGACAGTAGTTCCCTTATCGACGTATAGGCACGCGCGTGTATAACGCCGATAACAGAAGAGGTGTCGCAGCCGTCGCAGAATCTACGACCGTAGCTTCAGTCCCTGCCAATACCTACCACCCTTCGCCGATGAGCTACCGCGTGTGAATCCTGTCTTCTTCAGGCGTTGTCTAAACGCTCTATCGGTCTCGGTTGGCTCCTTCATCTGTTCGGTGAAGCAGCGGTACGAATTGAATAAGTCTGTCGGATTTGCGTGCGCGTTAACGTCTCGCAAACAACACTCTGATAGCCATAGTTCGAAGATGTCCTCTTCCTCAAAGTAGAGCCTTGTGGCTTCGCGAACCACTCTCGGTGGCGCTAGGCCCTGATCCTCGTAAGTCATTGCCCCTTCGACAATCCATTGAAGAATACCCTCATATTCATGCGTCAGTGTCTCAGCAAGGTGGGGATCACGATCTTTACCATTGAAAGTCTGTGTAAATGGCAGTAACTACAGGCGCCGGCGCATAGCCTCGTCGACGTTCTTCAGCTTGGGCATGTGGTTACCGGAGATCAGCAATTTAAATTTTGGTGTAAAAGTAAAGAAGTCCTGCCGCATGAAACGAGCACTTATTGGATCGCCGCCCGTGAGCGATTTGATTTTGCTTTCCGCCCATGCTCGACCGCTCTCGGTCTCTTGAGCAAATACCATTCTTGCGCCTTGCAACATTGCCATATCAGTTGGATGCCGGTCGTTTTTCGAGTCCGTGAACGTTTCCATCGGCGCAGTTTTTGCGTAGTCACCCATGATTGCGGCTATTGAATTAAGAAAAATGCCTTTGCCGTTTCCTCCGGCACCGTAGAGAAAAAACATCGCATGCTCGTGAGTCGACCCACCAGCGCAGTAACCAATCACGCGCTGCAGGAACTGTTGATATTCGATGTCTTCGCCGGTGACTTCCTCAAGAAACCCTTGCCAGCGCCGCGCCCTCCCTTTTGGCGAAACGATGGTGCTTTTCGACAGGTATAGCTAGGGGTTGGGAGCATTAATCAAGCCGCTTTGTAAGCTCACAGGGCCGTCAGGGGTGTTAAGAGGGTGGTCGTGGGCATCCCATTGGTCCACGGTGGCGGCAATGCGTCGATCGGCGCGAGCAAATCTTTCCACGGCCGAGACAACATGAGCCTTGAGGAACATCGGTTCTTTAGGCTCTTCAATCCTGACGTGCTTTCTGATTTGGTCGAACGTCTCGAGCGTGTTGTCCCGCAACCACACGGACTCCTTCCATCGCATCCAATGACCCCACTGTGCGACATAGCGAAGCTGTGGTCCCTGATCCACGAAGCTAAGGGCTAATAAATCCTCGCTCTTAACAACCTCGCGATCCTCTGCCACGTCCGTGAAACGCTCATACCGAGCGATGGAATTAACAACCGATTCGACTTCGGCAATATCAAGCGGTGGTTGGTTGCGTTCTGCATTGAAGTTGACTGCAAGCTCAAACATTTTGGGCTTTGTCACACCCTTTGCCCATGCCGATCCGCAGTAACTCGCCAGCGAATCGTTGCGTTTACCCTCTTCGATAAAGTTAACGAGTGCACCTGTATCGGTTTTGGGAGTCTCGGCGCTGCCAGCTAGGGCATTTAACAACCAATCAGGCGGTTCCGTTAAGTCCGTTAGATCGCCACTGGCGCCTAGCCCATGCGCTGGCCACCAGATCAGGCATCCGCCCTCACCGCGAGTGTCGACGCCAGCGTGAACCTTGCCCGCCGTATTGGTTTTGACTGCTCTTAACGCGTCTGGGAATCGATAAAGGAAATGCTTACCCCGCCTCGTTTCATGTACTCGTTCGCATAGCATTCTCTCTTCGTTTATCGCCAGCCATTCCATTCCGTACGGATCCACGTCCAGAACAAAGAGGTCGGAATCGGGACCGGTTTTGACTGCTAACAAATAATCGGGGTGTGTAAACCATTGCCTTATCCGTACAGGATCAGTTGTAGCGTTTTTGGGCCACGCCCTGAGCACTGGTTGCTTTTCCAGATTACAAGGTAGAACGGGGTAACCCAGTTCTGCGATCCGCAATGCCTCTTCTAAAACGAGTTTAGGCCTGTTCATTATGGCCTCCTCGCTGGGAGATACGGCTGTCAATCCACGCTTCGACTTCAGCGGCAGACCAGCCCACTGAGCGTTGGCCCAGCTTAATTGGTGCTGGAAATTCGCCTTCAGCGATTTTCGCGTAAAGACTTGAGCGCGGTAATCCTGTCGTATTGATTACTTGTGGTAGGCGTAGAGTATGATGGGACATTGCTGGCTCCAGTTGTTAGTTCTGGAGGCACAAGCGTAGGCCAACTTTTATGGAATGGAATACTAGGTAGGCGAATGTTGGAAGCGATCAATCGTAACGCTTAGCCCCGTCCTCTCGACGTTTCTCATCTGCTCGTTTGTAGGTTTCGAGCTCCTTCTCGACCGATATTCGCTGGCGGGTTTCATCACGCCATGCTTCGTGTAGCTTTCGATACTCTGTAGCAAGAGACTCGTATTCTTTTGGTAGCTTCAACTCGAAAGCCTCTGACCGAGATACGCTTCCAAGCATGGGATCGGGCGCGAACAGCTGAAAGGTTGCGCCGTGCGTTGGGATAACTCTTTGTAACGACGGCCAGTGAGTGCATGCCCAGGAAATGAAGTTCTTAACGAATAAAGTGTTGGGCGTATTTGAAACTCGGGGAAGTATGAGCTCTTTCTTTCTCGCTCGGCTCACGGCTATGCGAACCCGCTCAGTTGCGTTTTTATCAGGGTAGCCGCCTGGTGAAACTTCGTCTGGGAAAAGAAATTCGGCAACGGCTTCGATTGCCGTCTTCTCATCAACGACCTCAAAATATTGCCAAGCGAAGTCTTGCGTCGCGCGCGTCTTTGAATCGGGTTTTTGTTCTCCTTCGGCCTTCCTTGCACGCACGATATTTTCCCTACCGATATTGCATGCCAAAAAGATACCAGCGAATCTGAAGAAGTCTGAACCGTATCAATGGAGAGTCGAAGCAGTGGAACCGCCGGACTACGAGCCTGAACATTTTGGTGTCTTACACCGATCCAGCAGGTCATCGAGAATCTGGATGGATTCTTTCATCGCGGATGAAGATGACGAGCTCCTCTATAAGCCCGCCATGGGTTCTTATATCGAGATATTTGCAGATCGCTCGACCGAAGAGCGGCGCCATTTCGCGATGGGCCTAGAGCACGGTGTCCACACACGTTATTGGCCTGGCGGGCGTTTGAGGGCGCGAACCAACTACAAAGACGGGCTGAAGGAAGGGATCGTTAAGTCATGGCATTTCAATGGAAAGATAGCGACCAGACGTAACTTCACCAGGGGCAAACTCGTTGGCGAAGTAGAGAGGTGGTCCGAGGCAGGCGAATACCAACCAGCAACGGTGGAAGCCAAGGAATTGCCATTCAACAGCGAACAGTCCGTTGAAAATGATCATGGCTGGCTGAGGACCCGTGGCGGCAGATACGGCAAGTACTACGATTCGCGATCGGGATGCCTTGCTGAAGGTGACTACGCTACATATTTTGACAACGGAAAGATCGAATATAAGGTGACGTTCGTGGGCGGGCTTGCTAATGGGCGTCAGACATTCTGGTGGCCCAACGGAAGTTTGAGGACCCAGAACCTTCTCAAAGACGGGTTGGGGGATGGACTAGGCCAGTCATGGCACTTTAACGGGCAGCTGGCTCGACGTCGTTTTATGAAGGCTGGCGACTTCGATGGGCTTTATGAAATGTGGTCCCCAACAGGTCAAAAGACCTGGGAGACCTCGTACAAAGACGGCAACTATCATGGGTACGAGAAAGGTTTTGATGAGGACGGTAACCTGAGCTGGTGTGTTTACTACCATCACGGGGTCAAATTAGCGGATTTCTATGGGTACGAGCTCTTAGAATAAGTTTGTCGGTATAAATGACGGTATAAAGTCCCGCATTAGAATGATTAAGATATTGAAAACAGTGGGTTACCGCACTTATTCGGACGGTGGTGGGCCCACCAGTTTCTCAATGCAACAGCCCTTTTGGGGATTGTTTCTCGTGTATCCAAGCGAGGAGGCGGCATGGGCTCTGGGCTTTCGCGTTGGATTGGAGGAAACAACCAGCGCTGTAAATGCTGATAGGTATGAAGCCAATGACGAGTGTCATCAATCTGGTGGATTGCCTCGGAGGGAGAATCACAGAGGGGGAGAGGGGATAGCGATTTGCTGCACCTCCGAGGCCCGACAATAGTGCGACTCGTGGAGTGAAAGCGAGGTCATTTCTTCAGCCAATTGCTGCAACGAAAAATTGACGTAATCCGAGCGCCGTGCGCTTACGACCAAGGGCATGGTGGCCAGCAGCAACAACACGTTTGTCGTGCTTTGAGATTCTCAGCATTCTCGATCATGCTTCCGATGCCCATGAGTGCGTTCACTCTTCACTGCAGCGTTCTTGCGTGGTTCGCCTTGCAGGTCACGAACGACTTTCCGTCCATGCCGGTGACTGATTACTCGGCCAGGGCGAAGGCAATTACCTTACCACCAGCAGGCGCTTCTTTTTCGCCGGCTTCACCCGTTTGATGGCTTTCCTCTAGCTGTTCTCGGCCACCTGCGGCAGGTTCTAAAACGAGGACATACTGTTTGCCGGTTTTGGGGCTGACATAGCTCATCGGTGTCCCGCCGGATGATCTCTCCAAGCCCGTAGACCACAGCAATTTTCCATCATCCACGCTGATGGCTCGAAGCCGACTGTCCATAACCCCAGCGTTAAAGATTAGCCCACCCGCGGTGACGAAGGATCCAGCAGAGTAGGGCAAACCAATGTTCATGAACCCAAAGCCTCGACGCCAGACGATTTGCTGAGTCGTCAAATCGACGACGGCGATTTCGCCATAGGGAGGCTTTAGACATGGTAGAAAGAATGGCGAACCGAATAGCTCCACTCGAGCAGCAAAGGGTGTACCGCGCTGAGGTCCTCCTATGCCATAACCTCGTCTGGCATCCTGGGCCTCATTGCGCGCGATATCCTCTTCTCGGGGAATCATCTTGATCTGCCAAGGCAAGTGTAGGTTATTGACCACAAGCAGTTGACGCTGTTCGTCCACTGCGACTGATCCCCAGTTCATGCCGCCGGCAGGTCCCGGGTACAACAAAGTGCCCTGCACTGAAGGAGGTGTCATTGGGCCTTCGTAGCGTAGCTGGTGAAATGCGGTGCGGCACGCCATCTGGTCGAAGGGTGTAATGCCAATAAGGTCCTGCTCACGAATTCTTGGGTGAGCAAAAGAGGGCATGCCGGTAGAGAATGGTTGAGTTGCGCTGGAGCGCTCATTCGGTAGATCTGTTTGGGGCACGGGGCGCTCGGATACTTCCGTAAGTGGTTCCCCCGTAACGCGGTCCAGCACGAATACTTCGCCCCGCTTGGTTGGGACGATGACAACTTTTCGAAGGGCGCCATCCAAGGTGATGTCAACAAGGGTAGGTTGAGAGGGTACGTCGTAGTCCCAGATATCGTGGTGGGTTGTTTGGAAATGCCAGCGCGTGAGTCCGGTTTTGGCATCAATCGCGACGATAGAGCTGGCGTATTTGTCCATGATCTCGGTACGGTGTCCGCCGAAGTAATCCGGAGTCGCGTTACCCGTTGGCACGTAAACCAAGCCGAGCTCGTCATCGGCCGCGGTGAGACTCCAAACATTTGGCGTACCTCGCGTGTAGGTCTCTCCCTGGGGAGGCAGCGCGGTATCACCTTCTCGGCCCATATCCCATGCCCATGCAAGTTCCCCGGTCCTTGGATCATAGGCGCGCACGACACCGGATGGTTCGTTGGTTTCCTGGTTGTCCATCACCCAGCCACCGACGACCAGCACTCCGCTAGCCAAGGTCGGCGGTGACGTCACAAAATAGTAATATGGCTTCACTTCGCCCATACCGGCAAGCAAGGAGATTTGTCCTTCATCGCCAAAATCTGAGCACGGTTGGCCGGTGTTCTTGTCTACCGCGATCATGCGGGCATCGGTGGTCGCTGTAACAATTCGCTCGGCGCACAGATCACCGATCTGGGCGTCTGGCAGTTTTACGTAGGTCACGCCGCGGCAGTTGCCGATGATGCCAAAGGGGGGGGTGTCGTTTTCTGGATCGAAGCGCCAACGCTCCTCTCCGCTATCCGCATCCAGTGCCATCATTACGTTTTGAGCAGTGCACAGGTAGATGCCGTCACCTATTTGGATGGGCGTGGCGCTTAGGCGGCCGATCCTTCCGGTATCAAACTCCCAGGCCTTGGCGAGCTTATGGACGTTGGATTGATTGATTTGATCGAGTGGCGCATAGCGTGTGCCCGCTTGGCTACCCCCGTAGGCGGTCCAATCGCTCTCGTTTTGCGCAGCGAGTTCGGCTCGTTCTGGAATTTCGCTGATGTTGTCGCACGCGACATTGACAATCATAGACAGCAGCACAGTCAACGACGTGACGCCGCATACCTGTACCGTGCGCATGCTCAGCAACGACGGCATATCACTGTCCCACAGTTTGCGCCTAATCCACGGTGTGCATAGCCAAAGTGCCAAAAGGCCGATAAGCCAAATCCGTGAGCCGACGGACCAAAAGTCGGTACCGGCTTCATGAACCGCCCACAGCAGAGTCAGCAGCAGCAAAATTGCAAAGCTGTAAAAGCCTCGGCTATTACCGCGGATCAAATCCTGACCGCTGATTAGCAGCAAAAGGCTTGCCGCAAGATAGTAGGGCGTACCGCCGTTGATCAAAAGCTGTAGCGCGGGCCACAGCATCCCAACGCCCAAGAGTATGATGACGCCGCCGGTAATATAGGGTCGGCGCTGTTTTTCTTCTGACATTAGATCTATCTCCCCTTTCAGCCTGATCGCTGATTAACCGCTGCGCATGTGGTTCACGACATAGCTCGCAAGTTCAGCAACGGCAACGCGCTCTTGGGCCATGGTGTCTCTGTTGCGGACTGTAACGGTGTCATCCTCTTCGACGGTCTGGAAATCGACGGTGACGCACAAGGGTGTGCCCACTTCATCATGCCGTCGATAACCCTTGCCGATGTTGCCGGTATCCTCGTAAAAAATACGACCAATACCGAGCTGCATAAGATCTTTCTTGATCGCCTTGGCTCTTGCCACGATGGCTTCATGATTGCGCTTCAGCGGCAAAATGGCGACCTTTATGGGCGCTAGGTGTGGCTTGAACGCCATCACCGTGCGCTCGCTGCCGTTCTCCAATGCCTCGACCCGATAGGCTTCATTCATTACGGCCAATACGCCTCGGTCTACACCAGCAGAGGGTTCTATCACGAACGGCACATGCCATTTTTTTGCTTCAAGGTCCTGCAGTGCAAGCTTGGCATTAGAATCTTTGTTGGGTTCAACCTTGGCGCTAAAGTCATACTCTTCTTGATTCTTGGTATGGGAGCCGAGATCGAAGTCCGTGCGATTGGCAATGCCCTCCAGTTCCTCTAGGCCATGAGGAAAGCGATACATAACGTCAACGGTGGCCTTGCTGTAGTGAGCCAGCTCATCTGCGGGTACATGATAAAGCTCGAGTTGGGAGCGTCCCACGCCCTGCTGTTCCCACCAGTCCAGCCTCATCTCAACCCAGCGGCTGTGCCACTCCTCGTCCTCACCGGCTTTGACAAAAAATTCGAGCTCCATTTGCTCGAACTCTCGCACGCGGAAAATAAAGTTTCTCGGCGTAATTTCATTTCGAAACGCCTTACCAATCTGTGCAATACCAAAGGGTAGTTTGGGCGAAGTGGAATCCACCACATTCTTAAAGTTCGTGAAAATCGCTTGGGCGGTCTCCGGGCGCAGATAGGCAAAGTTGTCACTGTCCTGCACAGGACCGACCTGGGTTTTGAACATGAGGTTAAATGGACGAGGCTCGGTAAGGTCGCTGGATCCGCAGCCTGGGCAGGTGTTGCCGTCTAGGTGATCAGCGCGCCAGCGGCTCTTACAGGTTCTGCAGTCAACCAACGGATCGGTAAAGGTAGCTTCATGGCCGGAATGGCGCAGGGTCAGGGGATTGGTCAAAATTGCGGCATCCAGGCCCTCTATGTCGTCGCGCTCATATACCATCGCCCGCCACCAAGCAGACTTCAGATTGTTTTTAAGCTCCACGCCCAACGGGCCATAATCGTAAACGCCCTGCAGACCACCATAGATGTCGCTGGATTGAAAAATAAAGCCTCGACGTTTCGCGAGTGAGACAAGCTCCTCCATGGATGTAGCAGTCACAAAATTTCCAGAAATAGTGAACGATAGAGCTCAGGGACCTCCGAGCGCGCCAGCGCGCGACTATAGCGCTAAAGCAGGGTAAATTCAGCGCCGAGGCGGCTTCAAGCCGAAAACACCAGACAGCAAAGGGGAGGGCACCTATGTCCAGCAATCTTTTCGATATGACAAATAAAGTCGCACTGATCACAGGCTCCAGTAAGGGTATTGGTCGCGCAATTGCCGAGGAGATGGTACGCCAAGGCGCCAAGGTAGTGATCAGCAGTCGAAAGGCAGATGTATGCCAGGAGGTTGCCGATGCGATCAATGCCGAGGCGAAGGCATCGGGCAATCAGACTGGCGAAGCTATTGTCATTCCGGCGCATGTCGGCCAGCGCGAGGCTCTCCAGCATTTGGTAGACGAGACGCGGGCACGCCTGGGCCAAATTGACGTGCTCGTCTGCAATGCTGCGGTTAATCCGTTCTATGGCTCCATGCAGGAACTGCCCGACGATGCCATGGATAAGATTTTGGACATCAATATTAAATCCAATCACTGGCTGGTAAATATGGTGCTGCCAGAAATGATTGAGCGTAAGGACGGCGTCATCATCATTGTCTCTAGTGTGGGCGGACTACGTGGCAGCCCGGTACTCGGCGCTTACTGTATTTCTAAAGCTGCAGATCTCCAGTTGGTGCGCAACCTGGCGGTTGAGAACGGCAAACACAATGTACGGGTCAATGCGATATCACCGGGCTTGGTGAGAACCGACTTTGCTAAGGCGCTCTGGGAGAACCCTGATATCCTGAAGGAGCGTACTGCAGGAGACCCACTACGTCGTATCGGTGAGCCGAGAGAAATTGCCGGTGCTGCAGTGTTCTTGGCCTCTGCTGCGGGTTCTTTTACCACCGGTCAGAATTTTGTTGTCGATGGAGGCGCGACGATCAGTTAAGTTACGCGACCTCATTGGATGACCCCATGGAAAATAGATAGCGTGATAGAAGACGATATTGAGAAGCCCCGCTGGTGGGCTCAGGCAATTATGATTGGTTCCATTATTGGCGCCGTACTTTTGGTGATGGGCGGTTTCGGCACACGGCTGGGTATGTGGAGCTACAGTGGCGGGTTCACTGTTGCCAGCGGCGGCGTCTTGCTGGCAGCAGCTGGGTTCTTTTTGGGTGTGATCGGCTACATTGTCGCGCTGCGCAAGGGTTTAAAAGCAGAACGCTCAAATATTTTGATTGCCTTAGTGATCTGCACGATCCTCTTGGTACAAGTAGGCATGCAGATGAACGCGGTATCGTCGGTGCCCGCCATTCACAACATCTCTACTGATACGCAAGATCCCCCGGCTTTTGACGCATTGGTGGCAGTTCGCGAAGCTGAAGGCGCGAATCCGTTAGCTTATGACGCCAGCGTACTGGCGCAGCAACAACAGCAGGCCTATCCCTGGGTGCAGACTCTCAAGATTCCGACTAATCCCGGCATCGTCCTGAACCAAGCAGTCGCCGTGCTGGAGGATTTAGGCCTGGAGGTTGTCAACGTGTCTGTGGAGCAGGGGATCGCCGAGGCAACAGACACAACGTTTTGGTTTGGCTTTAAGGACGATGTTGTTGTCCGAGTCCGCGAAAACGCGGAAGGCGGCAGCTTAGTTGATGTTCGCAGCGTGTCCCGGGTTGGGCGCTCCGACTTGGGCGTCAACGCCAAACGCATTGGTGCGATTCTGCAGGGTTTGCGCGGCTAGGGCGGAGTAATTAAAACTTAAGCACCCTGCACTCTAGCGTGCGTAAATCTACGATCCCGACAGAGTTTCTGCCGGTCATCATACCGGCGCACTCTCCGGGATTGAAAATGATGCTACTGCCGGACTTCTCATGGCGATATCGATGCGTATGACCATGCAAGGCAAGCTCCTGATCCTGAAGGTTGCCAGCGAATTCCAGCGGATCATGCACCACGACAATTGAGCGCTGACACCAGTTTAAGTGCAAAGGCGGATCCTGGAATACAAAGCCGTGACGCTCGATGGCGTCCTGCAAGGCTTCCCGCTCCTGATCGTTGTTGCCAAACACGCCAAATACGGGAGCGTGCAAACCCGCGAGCACATCTAGTGTCTTTGCTTGGCTGATGTCTCCAGTGTGAATCACTCGATCCACTTGCTCAGCGTTAAACAGCTCGACGATTGTGCGTACATTCTTCAAATTATTGTGCGTATCGCTAACAACGCCAACCCGCATAGTAACTTCCTGCCTTGTCTTGTGAGATAAAAAGTCCGGTGGGATAAAAAATTCGGTTAGATCACAAAAAAAGCCAGGCGAACCTGGCTCTTCCTGCGACGTTTTTGTCGGTTGTCTAGGAGGCGCGCTCAAGTACATGAATGGCGCAAGCACTGCCTAACCCAATGACATGGGTCAGACCGATCTTCGCACCTTCGACTTGCCTAGCGCCTGCTTCGTTGCGCAGGTGCGTGCTGACCTCGTAGATATTGGCGATCCCCGTCGCGCCGAGTGGGTGACCCTTGGAGAGCAGGCCACCTGAAACATTGACGGGAATTCGTCCGCCCAAGGCAACTTCGCCTTCGTCGATCATTCTGCCCGCGTCCTCTTGTTTGCAGATGCCGAGGTTGCCATAGTGTAAAATCTCAGCGGTGGCAAAGCAGTCATGAAGCTCGATCAGGTCAATATCATCAGGCCCTAACCCGGCCATTTCATACGCCTCCTTTGCGGCTTTTTGGGTGCATGAGTTGACGTCAGGCATTACTAGGTCACGTTCCTGCCAGGGATCCGACGCCAAAACCGATGCCCGTACTTTGATCGCCCGATCCATAAGACCCAACTCGCGGGCCTTTTTCTCGGAGCAGATTACCGCTGCCGCAGAACCGTCGACATTGACGGAACACATCAACTTCGTATTCGGGTAGGAAATCATTTCTGCGTTCATGACTTCCTCGAGCGGAGTCTCAATCTGGTACATCGCTTTTGGGTTGAGGGTAGAGTGATGATGATTCTTGACGGATACCTTGGCGAATTGCTCGAAGGTGGTCCCATAGTGACGTGCGTGTTCCATGCCTGCCTCGGCAAATACCGCTGGCATAGTGCCGGAACCCATCAAACCTTCCTTGGGGATACCGGTCTTGCCGCCAGCGCCACCCAGCAAACCTTTGCCCATTTGCTCAACGCCAACTGCTAGGACGACATCGTAAAGGCCGGCCTTCACTGATGCCCATGCCTCGCGGAATGCGGTTGCTCCAGTAGCGCAGGCATTGGCGACATTGACCACAGGGATACCTGTCTGGCCGATTTCCTGCAGCAGTCGCTGTCCAACCATGCCCGAAGCCTGGCCCAGGTTGCCGCAATACAGCGCCTGCATGTGTTGGATACTCAAGCCGCAATCGTCCAGCGCCATCAGCGCCGCTTGGGCACCAATCTGCGGGACTGTCTTTTCGGGGAAACGCCCGAATTTGATCATGTCGACCCCTACGATATATGCGTCGGTCATAGTCGTTCTCCGTTATGTGCTCTTATAAAGTCAGGTTTTTGGTTGAAAAAAGTAAGAAAGATAGCTGTTACCGTCAGCATCCTTGCGGCCGAGAGCGTCTGCGAAAACCACCTCCACTGGCATATCGAAGGCGATGTTTGCAGGATCTGGCTCAACGTTGATCAGATTCCCTTTTATCGCGGTGCCATCATCCAAATCGACAATGGCGCTGATGTAGGGTACCTCTATGCCGGGAAAAGATCGGTAGACGATCGAGTAAGAGTACAGCTTGCCACTGTTGGGCAAGGTGACGGCGCTCATCTGATCGCGCGCGCCGCATTTAGAGCAAACGCTGCGTTCACCTAAAAATGTTGAGCCACAGCTGCCGCACTTCTGGCCCTCAAGGTACGGACTACCGTCCCCCGGAATTTTTAGGTACGGCACTGCTGGTAAAGGCTGATTACTCATAGCTCCCCTCAAACCTGTTGAATTCAGTAATCGCGTCGAGACAGCGAATCTCAAGCGACGCCAAATAGTACTATTGCCCACTGCATCCCGATAGAGCGAGATGTACGTCACAAGTCTTGGCAGCAAAAGCCGATTAGCGGGTACGCGGGATCGCCAATCACTCTATTGTCAGGCTCCTATAAGCCAGGCGGAGTGGAATACGATGAAATCACTTAAGGTACGCGACACCATGTCGACCAATGTCATCACCTTTGCCCCTGGTGATTCTGTAGTGCACGCAATGGCAACGCTGTTGGAGAGAGGTATCTCAGGTGCGCCGGTGGTGGACGAGGACGGGGCGCTCGTTGGCATACTCTCTGAGGTCGATCTTATTCAAGTAGTTGTACAAGACAGTTACTACGATGATCCGGTAGGAATTGTTGCTGACTTCATGCAGACCCAGGTGGAGTGTGTCGATCCTGACATGGACATATTTAGCCTCGCGCAACAATTCCTCGGGCACCATCGGCGTCGCTATTCCGTGCTGGAAAATGACCGCTTAGTGGGTCAGATCTCAAGGCGTGATGTGCTTCGAGCAGCGCTGGATCTTTTTCAAGCCTAGTATTCTGCCATTTGTCCATCCACCAGGCCGATGGCATCGCGGCCTCGAGACTGTTCTAGAGCTTGTCGCGAATAATTTGATTCACCTGCTGTGGATTGGCCTTGCCTTGGGTGGCCTTCATCACCTGCCCGACAAAGAATCCCAACATTTTGTCCTTGCCGCCGCGCAACTCGTCGAACTGCTTCGGATTCGCCGCGATTAAGTCATCGATGATTTGAGTCAAGGCTCCATCATCACTCAGTTGCGCCAGGTTGAGTGATTCGATGAGGGCATCAACGTTGCCAGAAGCTCCGGCGGTCCAGAGCGCGTCAAACAGTGTTTTCGCTGTCTTTGAAGACAACGTGTCATCGTCTATCCGGGCGATCAGTTGCGCCAGCAGTTCAGGTGCGATCGGGGTTTCAGACAGCGTCACATCATGTTTGTTGAGGTAGGCAGACAATTCGCCCATCATCCAGTTGGCGCTTTGTTTTGGGTCTGCACCCGCAGCCAGACAGGCATCAAAGTAGTTTGCCCGGTCAATATCATTGCTGATCGCAGTAGCGTCGGAATCTGTTAGACCTAAAGTTGATGTGTAGCGCTCCTGTCGCGCGTCGGGTAGCTCTGGTAGATCGCTACGAATACGTTCGATCAACTCTTCGCTGATGGACAGCGGTAGCAGATCTGGATCTGGAAAATATCGATAGTCGTTACTTAGCTCTTTGCTGCGCATGGACCGCGTTTCGTCTTTGTCGGGATCGTATAGCCGTGTTTCGCGCTCGATGCGTCCGCCAGACTCCAGTACGTCTATTTGTCGAGCAACTTCGTACTCGATGGCCTGTTCGACAAAACGAAACGAATTGATGTTTTTGATTTCCGTGCGCTCACCAAATTCTGATTGTCCCGTTGGACGTACGGAAACGTTTGCATCACAGCGCATGCTGCCCTCGGCCAAATTGCCGTCGCAAATGCCAATGTAGCGAACCAGGGTATGGATCTGCCGGAAATAGGCGGATGCTTCTTGAGCCGTGCGCATGTCGGGTTCGGAGACTATCTCAAGCAGGGGGGTGCCGGTGCGGTTGAGGTCAACGGCAGTCATTCCCGGATACAGATCGTGGACAGACTTCCCCGCATCTTCTTCTAAGTGCGCGCGAGTGATACCCACCCGGCGCGGCTTGCCGTTCTCAGGCGTAATTGTGATCGTGCCTTCGCCGACGACTGGTGTCTCAAACTGGCTGATCTGATAGCCCTTAGGTAGGTCGGCATAAAAATAGTTTTTTCGATCAAAGATCGAGTACCGATTGATTTGCGCGCCGATGGCGAGACCAAAGCGCACGGCCATCTCTACCGCCTTTTCGTTCAACACCGGCAATACACCGGGCAATCCGAGATCAATGTTGCACGCCTGAGCATTGGGCGATGCCCCGTATGCCGTACTTGCCCCGGAAAAAATTTTGCTCTTAGTGGCCAACTGAACGTGAATCTCTAGGCCAATGACGGCTTCCCAGTTCATGCTGAATCTCCCGGTCGCCGCAGATGCCAGTCGGTTTGCCCCTGATATTGAGCGGCGAGCTGAAGGAGCAACTCTTCGCCAAAGGCGGGTGCGATAAGCTGCATGCCCATGGGCAGGCCATCGCAGAAACCACAGGGCAAGGATATGGCTGGCAGCCCGGCGAGGCTGGTCGGCACCGTATACAAATCTTGTTGGTACATGGCGACGTGGTCATCGGTGAGTTGGTTTTTTTTGAAAGCCGGGGTTGGCGAAGTGGGTGCGAGCAGCACATCAACCTTGGTAAAAGCCTGTTGAAAGTCTTCGCTAATCAGTCGACGTATTTTCTGAGCTTTCAGGTAGTACGCGTCGAAATAGCCTACCGATAACGTATAGGTGCCGGTCAAGATTCGCCGTTTTACTTCTTCGCCAAACCCTTCTTCCCGTGACCGTTCATACAAATCCTGTAACGATTGCGGATCATTGCACCGGTGGCCGAAACGAACGCCGTCATAGCGCGATAAGTTCGTCGATGCCTCTGCGGAGGCCAGCACGTAGTAAACTGGTACGGCAGCTTGCGTATGTGGCAGTGAAACCTCGACCAGCTTATGCCCCAGCCTTTGTAGTTCGGTCTTAGCAATGTCGATGTAGCTCAGATTGGAATTGTCGCTGAAATACTCGCTGGGCAGGCCGATGGTTAGGGGTCGATCCAGCGCCGCGATGCCGTTGGCAATCGTGGCATCAAGCCAAGCATCCCTGCGCTCTGCACTGGTAGAGTCCTTGGGGTCGAAGCCCGCCATCACGCTGAACATGAGCGCGGCATCTTCTGCATCGCGTGTCATGGGTCCGGCCTGATCCAGGCTTGAGGCGAAGGCGATCATGCCGTATCTGGACACGCGTCCGTAGGTGGGCTTGAGCCCGGTAATACCGCAGAGCGCGGCCGGTTGCCGTATTGACCCTCCAGTATCGGTACCCGTCGCGCCTGCGACCAAGCCTGCCGCCACTGCAGCAGCAGAGCCGCCAGAGGAGCCACCGGGCACCCGTTCATGATCCCAGGGATTGCTGACCGGCCCGAAAAAGCTGTTCTCGTTAGACGACCCCATCGCGAACTCATCCATGTTGGTCTTACCCACACTGACCATCCCCGCGGCTGCCATGTTGCTAACAACCGTCGCATCATAGGGTGCGACGAAGTTGCTCAGCATCTTCGATCCCGCTGTGGTCAATACGCCCTGGGTGCAAAAAATATCTTTGTGAGCAAAAGGCAGGCCCAAAGTCGGGCTTTTACTGCCTCGAGCACGCTGATCGTCAGCCTGGGCCGCAGCCGCCAGAGCGGAATCGGCGTTGATTGTAATAAAACAATTCAAGGCCGCATTGGCCTGCTGAATGCGATCCAAGTGCGCCTGAGTGAGCTCGACACTTGAAAAATCGCCCCTGTCTAGGCCTGCGCTCATTTCGCGCAGTGAAGAAAACTCGTTCATGAAAATGCTCTATTCGACAACGCGAGGGACCAAATAATACTGGTCTACCGTGGAAGGGGCGCCGCTCTGAAAGTGCGTAGGGTTCGGACTTTCTGTCACTTCGTCACAACGCAGCCGGGCGGTGGAGTCTAGGGGATGTGACAGCGGTTCAACGCCTTGGGTATCTACTGCCTGCATGGTGTTTATCATTTCGATAATGGCATGCAGATCTGTGGCAATTTGTGTGCTCGCATCATCCCCAATGGCGAGCCTTGCAAGTCCGGCCAGATGGCCCACGTCAACGGAGGTGCCTTCATGTTGCGGATGGTCGGGTGCTTCTTGTGACATTGAAATGCGTTGGTAATGAAGTCCGCTCATTGTAAACCGGTTGATTCAGGAATGCTGTTGTCCCTTTGATATCACGCGGCTGCGGCGATCGCTGAATTGTGTTCAAAGTAGCGTGGGCTATTTCCAAAGTTAGGTCATCTTAACCGTGCTTTTCGAATGTCATATGCCTATGATTACGCTTTACTTTTTCGGAGGTTAGGCCCCGATGCTAAAGAATTTCCGCGGTCTCTTCTCGCGTGACCTCTCAATCGATCTGGGCACCGCCAATACGCTAATTTACATTCGCGAAGAAGGCATCGTTCTGGACGAGCCCTCCGTGGTCGCGCTGCGCCAGCAGGGAAATCAACGCAGCGTCGCAGCAGTAGGGCTAGATGCTAAGCGTATGCTGGGACGAACACCCGGCAATATCACAGCGATACGCCCTTTAAAGGATGGAGTGATCGCCGATTTTTTGGTGACAGAAAAAATGCTCACCTACTTCATCGCCAAAGTGCATGAAAACTCCTTTATACGTCCCAGTCCTCGGGTGCTGATTTGTGTGCCATGCAAATCTACGGAAGTTGAGCGACGCGCAATTCGCGAAAGCGCGCTCTCTGCCGGTGCCCGTGATGTGCGATTAGTGGAAGAACCCATGGCCGCGGCTATTGGTGCAGGCCTGCCAGTGCACGAAGCCGTCGGCACCATGGTCGTCGACATCGGTGGCGGCACTACGGAAATCGCCATTATTTCGCTTAACGGCGTGGTGTTTTCAGATTCGGTGCGCGTGGGTGGCGATCGTTTCGACGAGTCCATTGTTGCCTATGTGCGCCGCACTCAAGGCAGTTTGATTGGTGAAGCCACGGCTGAACGAATCAAGCAGGAGGTAGGGGCGGCTTATCCTCAGAAGGATATTCGAGAGATTGACGTACGCGGTCGTAACTTGGCAGAGGGTATTCCGCGCAGCTTTACCCTCGACAGCAACGAAATACTCGAAGCACTGCAGGAGCCACTTTCTGTCATCGTGCAGGCAGTAAAGTCAGCGTTGGAGCAATGTCCGCCAGAGTTAGCGGCAGATATTGCTGAAACGGGTATGGTGCTCACCGGTGGCGGCGCACTGCTGCGCGATCTCGATGTATTGCTGGCAGAAGAGACTGGCTTGCCGGTGATTATCGCCGACGATCCCTTGACCTGCGTTGCCAGGGGAGGGGGCAAAGCGCTGGAGTTGATGGATCAATCTGGCAATGCCGACCTGCTTTCAACGTCTTGAGGCAATGATGCCGTTGCGCTGCGAACTGCAACAATCGCCGCAGGCGCGGGAGAAGTAGGATAAAAACGCTCTTCGCCAAACGGCCCGGTGCTGGATACCTCTTGGTGACTTTGCTGGTGATATCTGGCGCCTTGGTTTGGTTAGATAGCAGCGGACGTAGGCTTGTGCAGAGCGGCAGCGTTGATCGACTGCAGGGAACTGCTAATGTTCTGTGGCAGATTCGAGGCACAGCCCTATCGCTGGCTTCGCCAGTCTACTTGATCGCCAAGGCACCCTATGCCCTCTACGGTTCAGTGTCTGATATTTCCTCTGACCGACAGTCACTTTTGCAGCAGCGCGAACACCTCAACACGCGGTTGTTGCACCTAGAGGAAAGCCAACAGCGAATCCTTTATCTGCAGGCGGAAAATGCGCGGCTTCGACAGCTTCTGGGCTCGAAAGCACAGCTGCCCAGTCAGGCGACGATTGCAGAAATCATTGGCGTACCCCCTGACCCCGAGCGAGCAGCCGTCATCATAGACAAAGGCCAGGTCGATGGCGTGCTCCCGGGACATGCCGTAGTTGACGCCCAAGGTTTGTTTGGCCAAGTCGTCGACGTATCTAACTCGACCAGTTGGGTAATACTGATTACTGATCGAGAGCATGCGATTCCAGCCAGAAATAATCGTACCGGGGTCAGAATGATCGTTGGCGGCATTGGTGTTCCGGATCGTCTCGTCTTGGAAGACTTACCGGCGTCTACCGATCTGCAAGAGGGCGATTTGATAGAAACGTCCGGCTTGGGGGGGCGCTTTCCGCCGGGCTACCCCGTGGGAAGCGTTGCTACGGTGGAAGCCACGCAAGACTCTCCATACTTGCAGGCCGCCCTTGAACCTACCGCTGCTTTACTGAAGGTTGGTCATGTGCTCGTCATTGCGCCAGCAGCAATAGATAACGAGGATGCCAACCTTGGCGAGATGGTATCGAATGCCGCAGAGGATGCGGATTAATGCGCTCTAACGGTTTATTTATGACAGTTTTGATCGCCATGAGTCTGGTATTTAGCGTCTTTCACCTGCCGCAAGCAGCCCCAGACTGGTTAGGTTACTGCCGTCCAGAGTGGATTCTGCTGGCGCTTATTCTCTGGGTGCAGTACATACCCGCGTATCGCGGTGGCCTCTTTGCACTAATGTTCACTAAGAACGCGTCAGATGACGGGACCACGGCTCGCCGGGTTTTGGTGGTGGTTTGGGTTCTCGGTTTCTATCTCGACACGCTGTTGGGCGACCCCTACGGGCTCAATGGTGCAATATGCGCATCGATTGCTTTCTATTTGCTGCGGTTTCGGGATCGACTTCAGATGCAAACTCTGCTGCAACAGATGATTATGATATTCATCATGATATTTCTTGCGGAACTTGTGCGTACCTATGTACGCAATTCGGTCACCGGACAGCCATGGGGCCTGCAGCCCCTGGCCGTTGCGGGCAGCAGCATGCTCTTTTGGCCCCTCTACATGCTTACCGCCAAACGATTGCTTGGCGGGCAACGTCGTAACTAACAATTATGCTGGATCGACGCCTGTTACTTGCATCCCAATCGCCACGTAGAGCAAACCTGCTTGAGCAAATGGGATTGATCTTTGAAGTGCAACCAGCGGATATCGATGAATCTTCCATCATCGGTGAGGACGCGGTTGCCTATGTCGAGCGACTCGCAAAAAAGAAGGCGCAACACCAGTGGCGATCCGGGTTTGTCCACTTGGGCGCGGACACGATCGTAGTGCTGGATGGTGATTTGCTCGGCAAGCCAAGGAACGAACAACATGCGGTCGAAATGCTAATGCGCCTCTCAGGTCGAAGTCACGAGGTGGCGACAGGTGTCGCAGTATTTGACGGCGAACAGGTGCGCAGTACCGTCGTCGTCACGACGGTGACGTTCCGTGATGTTCAAAAGGAAGAAGCAGAGCTCTATTGGGCGACTGGCGAACCTGCGGACAAAGCTGGAGCCTACGCTCTGCAAGGTATTGGCGGCGTTTTTGTCACGAGCATTCAAGGCAGCTATAGCAACGTCATCGGCTTACCAATGGCTGAAACCCAACAGCTATTGATTTCAATGGGTTTAAATACATGGTCGCAACATCAGCATGTCTGAAGAACTGTTGATCGACGTCTCAGCATTTGAATCGCGAGTCGCTCTGGTTCAAGACGGCGCCGTGGTCGAAGTGCATTTGGCAAGGTCTGCTGGCTACAGCGTCACGGGTAATATCTACCTGGGTAAGGTGGTGCGTGTGGTGCCAGGCATGCAGGCGGCCTTTGTTGAAATTGGTCTAGAGCGCCCAGGGTTTTTGCATCTGTCGGATATTGAAAACCCGTTGATCACGACCTCGAATCAAACGAGCAACAACCCCTTGGGAATTCGCGACGTCCTGCACGACGGGCAAGAGTTGTTGGTTATTGTGGAGCGGGATCCCCTCGGCAGTAAGGGTGCGAGGCTTTCTACTCGACTTGCCTTGGCATCTAAATACTTGGTGCTGATGCCAATGAATCAGCAAGTGCGTCTGTCGCAGAAGATTACCGACGAGTCTGAACGAAGCCGCCTATTCAAAGAGCTACGCAGGGTTAGCGAAGAACGCAGCATGGGAATTATCGCAAGAACCCAGAGCCAGGGGATATCCGGTCAGCTGCTGGAAGAGGATCTTCTGCATCTATGCGAACTTTGGCAGCGGTTAGAACGAAGGCTGCAAAGCGGTAAAGCTCCGCTGGAAGTGTTTCACGAGTTGCCCATTCAGACACGGTTGGTGCGTGATTTGGTCGGGCAAAATACGGACGCTATATACGTCAACGACGAAGGTATTTACCGGCGCCTGCGGGAATATCTTGGCCTAAGCGCCCCGCACCTCGAGCAGCGTTTGTGCCTGTATAGCGAAGTTGAACCACTCTTTGAAAGACATAATATCGAGCGTGAAATAGCCGATGCCTTGGAACCGCGGGTGCCTCTCAAGAGTGGTGGCACTTTGGTTATTGAGCAAACGGAAGCCTTGGTCAGCATTGATGTGAATACTGCGAGTTATCTGGGCAGGGACAGCCTAGAGCAGACAATTTACGTTACTAACATGGAAGCGGCGGCGGCCATCCCTAGACAGCTACGGCTGCGCAACTTAGGCGGTATCGTCGTGATCGACTTCATTGATATGACTGAAGACAGCCATCGTGACGCGGTTCTGGCGAAACTTCATGATGCGTTGGCCAAGGATACGGCACAAACCCAGGTCGACGGCTTCACATTTCTAGGCCTGGTGCAGCTCAGTCGCAGACGAACCCGAGAGAGTTTGGTTCAAGTCATGTGTTCGAGGTGCCATCATTGTTCCGGTACGGGAATGATCAAGACGCCGGAAACAATTTGTATGGAAATACTGCGAACCCTGGCGGCTGAGGGTGATCGTCCAGAGCACCCCCAGGGCACTCAAGATGGTCACTATGTTGTATCAGGCAACGCATCGGTTATAGAGCGATTGCTCGACGAAGAGGCCGTACTTTACCAAGCCCTTACCGCGCAACTGTCAAATGAAGTGGAGCTACGGGTAGATTCCGCATTTCGGCTGGATCAATTCGATCTAATCTTCGTCCCACAGTCTCATCACTGAGAAGTCTCTGGTGAGTAATCCAGAACAGGATGCTACGAGCGACAGTCCGGCCCTCGCCAAGGAGCGCTCCACCAAAGTATCGATTGGCCATATTGTTGCTGTCTTGCTGACGGGTGTCGTCTGTTTTTTGGCAATCGTCCAGGTAACAGGGCGCGTCATGTCGGCGAGCGCGAGCGCTTTTACGCCGTATATCAATACCGCACTCGTACCGTATCGATCTGAGGTCACCCAAGTTTCGGGGGACTGGCGAGGCTTCAATCCTGTGCTGCGCATAAAGCGTCTCTCTTTTGCCGCGGGTTACCTGCAAAACGTCTATATCGAGCTGGATTTTTTTCAGACGATTGCGAAGGGAAAACCAATTTTTAGGCGCTTTTTTAGTGAAAAAGGCGAGGTTGGTGTGATCCACACGCCTCAGGGTTGGGCGCTAAAAAACAGCAGTGAACAGCCAATCGATATCGATTTTTATGAGCTTCTTAGTTCCAGCGAATTTGTCGATGCCAACCTAGAGCTAAACGTCGAGCGCGCCAACAGGGCGTTTCGTTTTGCGGTCAATTTGACCGTCAACAACGATCCTTTGAATAAATATGGCCGACTAGTGATCGACAGTCCCGGCGTATCTCAGCCGTTAGCGCTCGTTTATGACCTTCGGTCGCAAGGCGCGAGAGATGAACGCCTGCCGCCTGATGCTTTGCTGCGGGTGAGCGCAGAAGGTGGGTTGCAGGTTCCGGCAGCCCTGCTGGGAGGGACAGGTGTGGTGCTGGAATTGTCCCGAGCGCACTGGCAGGGAAGCGAAGGCCATAGCTCCGACTTGATTGATGATCAAAAGCAGCCGAATCAAGCATCTGCCGATAAAGATGGCAATGCTAGAGATCGTGCTTGGTCATCCCAGGGATTCGGGGTATTTGACCTAGCCCTGACGGTCACACAGTCACCGTATTTGCTCCCGGATAGAACCCTTACCGTGGGTGCTCAAGTTTCCGTGTGGTCGCGACAAGGGAAGGCGATAGCGCGCGTGCAAAGCAGGCTGCAAACAGAAGGTGCGACGGATCTGCTGCCGCCGTCAATGCTGCTTGAGGTCGATTCGGATCGATTGCTTGATGCCACTCCTGCAAGTTACACAATGCAGCCATCGGTGCGTATCAGAACACAGAATTTAGATCTCGGCGCTTTTTCAGAGTTTGCGGATGCGGCATTGAGCAGCGAGCGGGCGTTGGGAGAGTGGTTAATTGCCCTGGATGCGCAGGCGACGCTGCGGGAACTGATCGCCAGTTATACACCCTCATCGGGCCTTTCATGGTGGAGCGATGCAGAGGATGTGCAGCTCTCGGCATATCGCGGCTCCCCTGGGGTTATCAATGCCCGCGCAGAAATCTATGGAGATTCAAACCATATTGGCATGCAGGTACAGGGCGACGACGTGACTATCAACTTCCCTACGGTGTTTTCCGAGGTCTGGGAATTTGATGCCGTGTCGGGGGATTTGCTTCTGCTGTTCAAGCAGGGTTATGCCTCGGTTCGGGGCAGTAACATTACAGCCGTTGACGGCAGAACACATATTACCGGAGGGTTTGCAACCAGTCGGCCAGAGGCTCGTTTCGACCAGCGAATCTCGCTGTCGCTTCAGGTTGATGACATCAGTGCTCCTCAGACGCGGCGTTTTATTCCCTACAAACTGAATCCTGGGCTCCGGCAGTGGCTGCTGGAGGCTCCGCTGGCCGGCGATTTCAGTGACGTGAGGATGGCACATCATGGTCAAATTCATATTCGACCCGGGGGGGTGTCACGCCGGCGCTTTGAGCTGCAGGGTGACTTTCAGGCTGCTCGAGTTCGATACGAAGACCAGTGGCCCCTGCTCCTGGATGCCAACGGCTCGATTCATGTGGCCGGCAGGCACACCTATGGAGATTTGCACGCTGGAAAAACGGCTGAGCTAGATCTCTCCGGTGCGAAGATTCATGTCGATGCAAATCAATCGATGTTGTTTTTATCTCAACAACATTCAGCCTCTGCAGATACGCTCTTGACGCTGGTTCGCCAATCTCCACTGCAGCAATCGTTGTCGTTTGTTTCACCCGAGTGGAGTGCCGAGGGCGAAATTCTCTACAGCGCAGAAATGGGTGTACCGCTAGGAAGCAATCTGCCGCCTACTGCGATTCTGCAGGTGGACATCGACGCTGAGTTTGACGACCTTGACCTGGCGATGCCTGACTACCGGCTTGCCTGGCGGAGTCTCGCCGGCCAGCAACGCTTTTCCCTGCCCCACAATTTGGAGGGTGATGTCAGCGGCCTTCTGTTCGGAAATCCGGTTGATGTCCGCATCGACTACGATCCTCAGTTCTTAAGGTTCGATGTTGCCGGTCAAGCATCGGCCCTGGATATTTTTCGCATGGCGGCGATCGAAACATCGCCCGTGATCGAGGGAGAAGCTGACTTTGTTGGCAAGCTCCAGCTCGATATGGCTGGGACAGGGCCTGCCGAGCTTAGGCTTTCGACAGACTTTGAGGGTATGGCGGTCAACCTGCCTGCTCAGTTTGGCAAGGATCATGAGGGGCGTTCGAAGAGTGTATTCGACCTCGCCTTTGCCGACGATTACCTGCGTGTTGACTGGCAGTACAAAGAAACTGAGGGGTGGTATCAAGCAGCTAACGGACTGACAGAGCGAGTCAGTCAAGGCGCCATTGGTGTCAATGCTCTTCCTCTTGAGGTCGAGCCGAACTACGAGGGCGTTGTAATCAACGGGCGGGTAAGCAAGGTCGATTTAGCAGACTGGGTTGCCACCGATGGAGGCGCTGCCATTGATCCGCCGGTGAGTTGGCAGATGCGCGGCTTACAGGTCGATGACTTCATCGTCGATGATTTGAAGTTTTTAGATCTTGAGCTGAGCGGCCAAGGTGATCGAAACTCCGCCGTTTTCCAAGTTCGCAGCGAAGATGTCTCTGGCAGTATCGATTTGTCTGATTCATCCCAACTCGTTGTTGATCTGCTGACTCTTCGCTTGCCGGGATCGTCCTCTGACGAGAATACGCCGCAGGGAAATCTCGATCCTATAGATTTGGCTGTCGGACAGGCCTTACCCCGAGCTAAAGTGTTCGTAAACGAACTGATCATCGGCGAAGAGCCGTTTGGACGCTGGAAGTTCGAAATATCTCCAGAACCCGGTGGCGTGCGTTTCGACATAGAAGACGTGCTGGTCAATGGCGTCGATATCAAGAACAGTGCGCTCTACTGGGACTTAGAGCGAAACAGAAGCGCATTCTCAGGGGCGGCCTACATGCAGGACTTGGCCGAGGTTCTTCCTCTATGGGGATACGCGCCTGTTGTTACATCCAAGTCGGCTTCGGTTACCGGGAATCTGAGCTGGGCCGGTTCTCCTGCAAACCTGGACATTATCAAGAGCGAGGGAGGCGTCTCACTTGCCGCTACGCAGGGTCGGTTTTTGGACGTCGAGAGCGCGCAGGCGGGCCTGCGCATGTTGAGTCTGCTGAATATTACCGCGCTCACGAAGCGCATAAGTTTCGATTTTTCGGATGTGGTCGGAGAAGGAATCAGTTTCGAAGAGGCCTTCGGTGATGTCCAGATTGAGGGTCAAAAACTGAGTTTCACCAAGAATCTGATAATCAAGAGCACGTCATCGCGCTATGAGTTTGGGGGTAAAGTTGATCTCAGCGGCAATGCCCTGGATGCCGAAATGATTGTCACACTTCCCGTCGGTGACAGTTTACCTTGGTACGCCGCATACTTAGCCTTTGCAAACCCGATCGCAGGGTTAAGTGTTGCCGTAGGCGAGCGCGTTTTTCGTAAGCCCATTGAGCGTATGAGCTCGGCAAAATTCGTGGTCTCCGGCACCCTCGATGATCCCGAAGTGACGTTTACTGAGCTCTTTAACAAAGACATCAAGGAGGCGGATGTAGCCGGAGAACGACTCTCGCCGGACTTGTTAAAGGAACAAGGTGAAAGCGCTAGCGCTCCGTCTGGGGTCGCGCGCTAGAGCCTTATAGCGATCCGTATTTGAGGATTTTGTTTGGGCGCAGCAAAGCCCCACCAGAGTGATTTGATCAAGGTAGTAAAAGAATGAATGACATGATCTCGCAAGTAGAACGGCAACTGCTGCAGGCGAAAGGGTTGGGCTTAGATGATATCGAAAGCAGCTTAGAGATGTTGTTAGGGCGCGAGATTGATTATGGCGAGGTGTTTGTGCAGAGCACGCGCGGTGAATCGTTTGCGCTGGAAGACGGCATCGTCAAGGAGGGGTCGTTTGGTGTCGAAGCCGGTATCGGTTTACGTGCACTCGCCGAGGAGCGAACGGGTTTTGCTTACAGTGAAGACATTCGGCTAGACGGGTTAAAGCAAGCTGCTAAGGCGGCGCGCTCAATTGCTGGTACCGGTAGTGCCCGAAAAGCTCCGGGGTTTAAGGCTGTCGAGGCTCCATCGCTTTACGCAGCCACGGACCCAATCAGCAGTTTGACCGATGAAGATAAGGTGCAATTGCTGCGCCGTATCGATCAAACCGCACGAGCTCAGGACGATAAGGTAAAAGAAGTGACGGTGCGGATCGCAGGCAATCATGAATCCGTACTGGTTATGGCCAGCGACGGCACCCTGGCGGCCGATATTCGTCCTCTGGTGCGACTCGATGTTTCGGTAATTGTGGAACACAACGGTCGTCGCGAGCGCGGCAACGCCGGGGGTGGCGGTCGTCGCAGCCTGGAGTCGCTTACTCTGGGTGAGTGGACCGAGCATCTTGCTAAGGAAGCGGTGCGCATGGCGCTGGTCAACCTAGAGGCGGTTGATGCTCCAGCCGGGCCAATGCCGGTCGTCCTTGGACCTGGCTGGCCTGGCGTATTACTTCATGAGGCTGTCGGGCATGGTCTAGAGGGAGACTTCAATCGTAAGGGTAGTTCTGCCTTTTCGAATCGAGTGGGTGAACAAGTCGCGTCAACACTGTGCACGGTAGTCGATGACGGCACCATGGAAGCACGTCGCGGTTCCCTAAGTATTGACGATGAAGGAACGAAAACCCAGGTTACCACCTTGATCGAAAATGGCGTGCTTAAGGGCTATATGCAGGACAAGCTCAACGCACGCCTGATGAACGTACCTGCTACGGGCAATGGTCGTCGACAATCCTATGCGCATGTGCCCATGCCTCGAATGACTAACACTTACATGCTGCCGGGGCTGGATCTGCCTGAGGACATCATCAGGTCTGTCAAGAACGGCATCTACGCAGTCAATTTTGGTGGAGGCTCGGTGGACATTACATCCGGTCGATTTGTGTTTTCTGCGACCGAGGCCTACCTCATTGAGGATGGAACGGTAACGGCGCCAATTCGCGGAGCAACCCTAGTGGGTAGTGGCCCCGAGGTGATGACTCGGATTTCCATGGTGGGTAACGACTTGGATTTGGACGGCGGAGTGGGGGTCTGCGGTAAGGATGGTCAGTCCGTACCTGTAGGTGTCGGTCAACCAACACTCAAGGTCGACGAAATAGTTGTGGGAGGCACCGCGACTTGAGCAAAGTCTATGATGTGTCGGGAGAGGAATGCTCGTTGCTGTGGGCTGTTAGGGTGGAGCGTATGAATTTAAACAATACTCGCTGGGCCTGCCGATGAGCCTCAGTGGGCTCTTGCTCGGCGGCAGGTTGGTGTCTGTTTGCAGCGCCAACCAATTGGCGCAGCACTTGGCGCTCAACATTGGGGTATTCGTCGATAAAGCCCGTGAGCGAATCGGCATCCATGGTCAGCCGATCGCGCCACTGCTCGACTGCGTGAAAAAAGTGGCGGGCAGCAGCAGACTGACCGTCGAGGTCAGCCAGTTGTTCTTCAATCGCCTGGACGTCGATGCTGCGCATAAGTTTGCCAATGTACTGCATTTGCCTTCTGCTACCTTCACGACTGTTGATCCCGGCATGCACATCGATAGCCTTACGCAGGGCGTCAGGCAGCTGCAGACGCGCTCGTGTATCGGGTTTCAACTGGGTCAGTTTTAGACCAATTTTTTGTAGGCGCTCGGCTTCTCGTTTAAGCGCGGATTTAGAGAGCTCATCAGGCATAAGTGTGATTACGAGGAAGTAAGTCTTTGGATTTTATAGAGCATCAGCAAGAGTTGACCACCTTAGTCGACAACATTCTCAGTGAGGCGAAGCGCCAGGGTGCAGATCAGGCCGAAGTGTCTGCCAGCATGGAGCGAGGCCTGGGCGTCAGCGTTCGTAAAGGCGAACTGGAGAATCTAGAGTTTAATCAGGATCGCGGCTTTGGTATCACCCTTTATGTTGGCAAGCGAAAGGGCTCGGCTAGTACTACGGACAGCAGTCCAGACGCGATTCGCGAGACTGTGTCCGCCGCCAAGGGCATCGCGAGTCACACCGAAGAGGACCCCTTTAGTGGTCTGGCTGAGGCCTCACTTATGCCCACACAGAGTGTGGATTTAGATTTGTATCATCCCTGGGATATCGAGCCCGAGCAGGCAACTGCAATGGCCGTCGAGTGTGAGGCCGCTGGTTTGTCGGTTGATAAGAAGCTGACCAATTCCGATGGGGCTCAGATCAGTTCCCAGCAGGCGCTGCGCGTTTATGGCAATAGCCATGGGTTTATTGGTGCCTATCCAAGCACACGTCACAGCATGAGTTGCGTGTTAATTGGCGAAGACAACGACGGCATGCAGCGAGACTATTGGTATAGCCTGTCACGTCGCTGGCAGGAGTTGGAGTCCGCGGTAGACATCGGCGTTAAAGCCGGCGAGAGGACCGTGCAGCGTCTGTCGCCTCAAAAAGCCCCCACAGGCAAATACCCGGTTGTTTTGGCGCCAAATCTAGCGGCAGGATTGATAGGGCATTTGAACGGCGCTATCAGCGGTGGGTCGCAATATCGTAAGGCTTCGTTTTTGCTGGACGCACTAGGCCAGCAAGTGCTCCCGAGTTGGTTGTCCCTAAGAGAGGAGTCCCAAATGTCGGGTGGGTTAGCAAGCGCTTACTTTGATGGGGACGGCGTTGCTACAAGAAACAATGTCTTCGTCGAAAGCGGGAATCTCGCAAGCTATATTTTGTCGTCCTACTCGGCGCGCAAACTTGGGCTGGCGACGACGGGTAATGCGGGCGGTGTTCATAATTTGCATCTTGATGCGCCTATGCAGCCCCTTTCAGCGTTGCTTACCCAGATGGGTAACGGTTTTTTCATCACGGAACTGATGGGACAGGGGGTCAATGGCGTAACCGGTGATTATTCGCGCGGTGCGTCGGGATACTGGGTGGAGAATGGCGAGATAGCCTACCCCGTTGCAGAATTTACTCTGGCCGGGAACTTGAAGGATATGTTGCTGAACATCGTCGCCTTGGCTGACGACATTGATGTGCGAAGCAGTATCCTTGCCCCCAGCATGCTGCTCGAATCCATGACGGTGGCAGGTCAGTAGGCTGCTCTGCATTAGCTGGCCTAGGCGCAACTGTTCAGGGCTACAGATATACCCAGCTGGCAAGTCCTAAAAAGATGAAAAACCCCGCGACGTCGGTAATGGTTGTTAGGACGACGCCGCCGGCGATTGCTGGATCGATGTTCATGCGGCGCAGCAGGGTAGGCAACAAACTGCCAGTAACCGCTGCTATCAAGATGGTGGCGATCATCGCCGCAGCGATTATCCAACCGAGTTTTGGATCGTCAAAAAAGTAGACAGCGCCAACTGCGACGACGGAAGCCCACAGCAACCCGTTTAAGGCCGCGACGATAAATTCCCGATTGAGCATCCAAAGCAAATTGCCGCGACCAAGTTGGCCGGTGGCTTGGCCCCGAATCACCAAGGTCAGTGTTTGGGTGCCAGCAATACCACCCATGCTTGCCACTACCGGCATCAGCACGGCGAGGGCGACTACCTTGACAATGGTCTCCTCGAACAAGTGAATTACCGCCGCGGCCATGACTGCTGTAATGAGATTGATGCCAAGCCAGACCGCACGCCGTCGAACAGACCGGCGCACAGGTGCAAAGGTATCCTCATCTACTAACAGGCCAGCAGGCGCCAGCACTGCTTCTTCCGCGTCCTCGATGATAACGTCCACCACGTCGTCAATGGTGATGCGCCCAACCAAATGCCCCGCATCGTCAACCACAGGCGCGGAAATAAGATCGCGCTCCGAGAACAACCGAGCAACTTCGGTATCTGACTCTGCGACGTGGATTGGCGGCTCCTCACTGTTCATGATTTCGCGAACAGTCACCGAGGGGTCCGCGGTCAGCAGCTTGGTAATGGGCAGCACGCCGAGATACTCATCTCGACTGTTGACGACGATGAGGGCGTCGGTTGTCGGCGGTAACTCCCGTCGTAGGCGAAGGTATCTCAGCACCAGTTCTGCCGCGTGGCGCGGCCTTACGGTAATGGTGTCGGTGTTCATCAGTCCGCCGGCGCTATCTTCCGGGTAGGAGAGTACAGACTCTACGCGGGCTCGATCACGGCTATCGAGGCTTTCGAGCACCTGGTTTGTGATTGTTTCGGGCAGCTGCTGCAATATGTCGGCAAAGTCGTCGGTGTCTAACTCCTCCGCGACTGCCACGAGCTGGGCGGTATCCATCGTCTCGAGGAATTGTCCTCGTACATCATCATGCAGGTGCTGCAGGCTCTGATTGCGGACATCTTCGTCGATCAGCCCCCAGATAATATGCCGAGTTTCCGGCAAGTTGGCCTCGAGCACGCCGGCAATCTCACTGGGTCGAAGTGAAGCAAGGAGGATCTTGATGTCTGCTGTACTGCCGCGACTGATGCCTTCAAGAACCGATTCAAAGTGCTGCTGATCTGTGCTCATTGCGAGTCCAGCTCATGAAAACCAGCGTTGATCAATTCCGTTAGGGCATCGAAAGCGGCATTTTCGTCTTCGCCTTCGACACGAAGAATGACTTCGCTGTCGATTGGAGCTCCCAATAGCAGCAGGCTCATAATTCTCTTGGCATCGGCTTCCACACCAGAGCCATTGGTCAGCGTAATTTTGGCCGCGAAATTCTTGGCGACATCGACCACCTTAGATGCGGCTCTGGCGTGGAGCCCCAGCGGATTCACAATGGTGAGAGTGGTTTGTCGCATGGTGGTTTTAAATTTGTCGGATGCTATACAACGATTTGCCAAGAGCGATGGCATATTGGCATCAGAGGTTAAGTTCTATCCAGTTCCCGATGCCGCACCAACACCTGGTCTAGCTGGGATCCGAAATGCTGGCCTAGTCGCTCTGCCATATAGACGCTTCGATGTTGTCCGCCAGTGCAGCCAATACCTACGGTCAAATACACTCGATCATTGTCGGCAAAGCGAGGGATCCATTTTTGCAGGTAATCGGCGATATCCTGAAACATCTCGTTGACTAGGTCTTGGGACTGCAGATAACCGACAACCTCTTCGTGGCGTCCCGTGAGCGGCCGCAGTGCTGGCTGCCAGTGGGGGTTTGGCAAGCAGCGCAGGTCGAAAACAAAGTCCGTATCGACCGGAATGCCGTGTTTAAAGCCAAAAGATCGAAACAATAGGCTGACGGAAGTACCGTCGTTCTTAATGATTCGGTGGACGATCTGCTCGCTTAGGTTTTTGCTCGAAATTCTCGTCGTATCTATGGTGAGGTTCGCCAAGTCCGCAACGGTTGAGAGTATGTTGGCCTCCATGTCGATTGCTTCACGGAGGTCCACGTTCTGGTCCGTGAGCGGATGGCGTCGACGCGTCTCACTGAACCGCTTCACCAAGGTAGGACTGAGGGCATCGAGATACAGAATTTCGGCATCGATGCCCGACCCTCTCAGCTGCAGAAGTAGCTCTGGGAATTGCTCCAGCCCCGGGCTTCGCGCATCGATACATACGGCGATCTTGGATACTTCGCCGTGTGCAAGATTTGCATAACTGTGCATCAGCTCTTTCAGCAAACCAACGGGTAGATTATCAACGCAGTGATAGCCGGCATCCTCTAGGGTTCGCAAGGCGGTGGACTTACCCGAGCCAGAGCGACCACTGACGATGATTAATTTCATGCAGATCTACGATTAAGGCTGGCCGCAGAGAGTCCTTCGTCGATGCGCTTCAGCTCAGCAAAAAGTGATTCGTTGCATTGAGCGTTGCGCAAACAAGCGAGGTGACTAGCATCAGAAAATAGTTGGGCTAGGCGCTGTAACGCATCGATATGCGCCTTTTTTTCATCCTTCGGCACCAACAACACGAAAACGAGGTCAACGGGCTTTTCGTCCGGCGCCTCGTACTCGATGGGTTCAGCCAATGTATAGAATGCTCCGGAAATGCGCTCACAGCCTACTCTGCAATGAGGAATGGCAACCCCATCTCCGAGAGCGGTGCTACCCAAACGCTCGCGCTCTACTAAGGCGTCATAGATCTCGTCGACCGCTTCTTCTTTGTCAATGGCTGCTGGGTCAACCGAGGCCTCGGCAATGATCTGAAACAAACGCTTCCTGCTGCCCGCGTCCACGTCGTGCTGCACGGAATCCGCTTTTACCAACTCGGTGATTGTAAATACGTCGCTCATATCGACCTGATCTTCGATCCGTTATTGAAAGATTGGATGCGCCGGATTCGGTAACCCTGCAGCGAGACCCCGAGCTGTCAGTCGTGCCGCGGTGTCCTGTGATGGCTGCCGTTTTGTCTTGCTACGTTTTTTTCTTTGTGTTTGAGCAGCTGCCGGTCGATTTTATCGGCCAGTAAATCGATGGCTGCGTACATATCTTCGGCATCTGCATTGGCAAACAATTCAGCTCCCGGCACGTGGGCGGTAGCTTCTGCCTGATGGCAGTGTTTTTCAATATTTAAAACCACGTGCATGTGGGTAATTTCGTTGCTATGGCGTTCAAGTTTGCGCATTTTGCCTCGAACGTGCTGCTGTAATGCGTCCGTAAGGTCGATTTGGTGGCCGGTAATGTCGAGTTGCATAGACTGCTCCCAGTGATCTAGTGAATACGAGGAAGGGCAAACCATCATCGACGCAGGTCGGGAGTGCAAGTCAAACCAACTGTTTTCTTTCGTTTGATGGAGGAATAGACAGCGATTCTCGGTATTTGGCGACTGTTCGACGCGCGACGTTGATGTTCTGCTCCGCCAGTATTGCCGCGATTTTGCTGTCGCTCAACGGTTTGCGAGGGTTCTCATCCGCGGTAACCTGCTTGATTAACGCACGTATCGCTGTACTGGATACTTCCCCTCCGGTCGATGTTCCCACATGGGAAGAAAAGAAGTACTTCAGCTCGAACAGTCCTTGAGGAGTGGCCAGATATTTTCGATTGGTTACGCGAGAGATGGTCGATTCGTGCAAATCAACTTGCTCGGCAATATCCGCCAAGATCAGGGGCTTCATCGCCATGGGGCCGTGCTCCAAAAATCCTTGCTGTACTTCAACAATTTTCGTCGCCACCTTCAGTAGCGTGTCGTGACGGGTTTGCAAACTTTTAAGAAACCACTTCGCCTCTTGCAGATTGTCGCGCAGGTAGTCCTTGTCAGGCCCTGCGGGTACATTCTTTATGAGACTAGCGTAGGTGTTGTTAATTCGAACCTTCGGCAGAGTTTCAGGATTCAGCTCCACTAACCATCGGCCCTGGTCTTTACGGACCAACACATCGGGGACCTCGTAGTCCGCGGTTTCCTCGAATACGCTTGAGCCGGGCCGCGGCTGCAATGTACGAATCAGTGCAACTACCTGGCTTAGCTCCGATTCTGACAAATGCGTCTGCCGCACGAGGGTCGCGAAATCTTTATTGCCCAAAACATGTAGATGCGTGGTTACCAGGTCTTTAGCTTCTTTTAGCCAAGGGGTGGTGTCGTCGAGTTGCTCAAGCTGTAGGAGCAAACATTCCCTTAGATCTCGTGCACCAACGCCAATGGGATCGAACTGCTGAATACGGTGCAAAATCTCCTCGACCTCTTCCAATGCAGGAGGTGACTCATTGCCCTTGTGATTGCGCGCTAGGGTTTCACAGATTTCTTCGAGGGTGGTACCGAGTAGTCCGTCGTCGGTAATCTCGTCGATTATCGCCATGGCGATCATTCGGTCTGATGTCGCCATGGGGGTGAGGTTGAGCTGCCATAGCAGATGGCTTTCGAGTGTTTCTTCGGCACTGTCGTTAGAGCCAACGTCGTAGTCGTTTTCGCCAGCCGCGCCGCTTGGTGCTTGGGGGTAGACGTCGTCCCAGTTCGAATCTACTGGAATTTCATCGGTCAAAGGTGCCTGGAGTTGATCGCTGACATCAGACTCTCTAGGACCGTCGATAGCAGTATCCACGGTATCGGTTGAGACCATCTCCTCGCCATAATCGCTGGGAGGTGCGTCCAGACCAATATCGGCAAAGTCATCTAGGTAGTCATTGTCTTGGTCAGATGCGTTCGTTGACGATTCCGAATAGTCGTCCCCAGCTACGTCACCTGGCGGTGCATCAGAGCTATCGATTGATCGCTCTGAAACCTCCTGAGAATCGCTGTCGCTGTCACCAGCGAAATCATCTTCGACTTCCAGTAAAGGATTGGCGTCAAGGTTGTCCTGAACCTCCTGCTCAAGCTCAAGCGCGCTAAGCTGCAATAGGCGTATTGCCTGCTGCAGTTGCGGGGTCATCTTGAGCTGTTGCCCAAGCTTGAGAGACAGGCTTTGCTTCATGGAGATTGCTTAATGGCCCCATAGGGAGGGGCGTGCCGTTTTATTCGAATTAATGCGTTTACGTTAACCATTGTGCTGAGCGAGCAGTGAGTGCAAGCGAGCATCGAAGGGTCACGCAACAGTGGCGTCGGTAAGGCGAAGGTTAAGCAAATTCCTTGCCAAGATAAACATTTCGCACGGTTTCATTCGCCAATATGTTTGCAGGCTCGCCGTCGGCAATGACGTGTCCTTGGTGTACGACATAGGCACGATGACAGATATCGAGTGTTTCGCGCACGTTGTGGTCGGTAATCAGGACGCCAATGCCCCGGTCGGCCAGTCCTTGAATCTCGTTTTTTATGTCCGTAACCGAGATGGGGTCGACTCCGGCGAAGGGTTCGTCCAAGAGGATATATTTGGGATCCGTGGCGAGTGCCCTGGCAATTTCTAGGCGCCGTCGCTCTCCTCCGCTTAGGCTTTGTCCCAAACTTCTTCGAACATCGGCCAACCCAAATTCTTCCAGCAAAGAAGCCATTCTCGCAGCGCGCGCTGGTGCATCTAGCTGTGGGTTGAGCTCTAGCATGGCCATCAGATTGGCCTCGGTGGTCAAGGTGCGAAACACGCTGGCCTCTTGGGGTAGGTAACCTAGACCAGAAGCAGCACGCTGGTGCATGGCCGCATGAGTCAATTCTGTTTCATCAATGAAGACCTGACCTGAATCGGCGCGCACTAGACCAACAATGGTATAGAAGCAGGTGGTTTTGCCTGCGCCATTGGGGCCCAGCAAACCCACAATTTCGCCGAGTTCAACATGCAGCGAAATGTCTTCAACAACTGAAATGCCGCTGTAGCTTTTTCTTAAGGCAGTAGCGCGAAGCGTCATGGCTCTTCGGAGGATTGTTCGGAGCTGTTGGTAGGCACCCTTAACTGCATACGAACACGCTCTTCCGAGGCATTAGGGCTGCCTGCATCTAGTTGGCCGAGGGTAAGGTCGTAGCGAATCAATGCGCTGCTCACCTCGTTGCCATCCTGCTTCAGCGAAGCGCTGCCGGAAAGCTCTAACAGACTGGAGTCTGGCAAATACACAATAGTATTCGCAGCAGCGGTAGTGTCCCGCTCAGTCGCGTCTCGTTGCTGCCAGAAGGTCGCAGGGGCCCCATTGGTCGTAATACGCTCTATGCGATCGGCATTCATCTCAACAAGTACACGGTCACCGACAATGCGCAAGCCATCCATGAAGGCAACAACGTTGCCGACGTATTCAATGGTGTTTTGCTCCTGGAGAAAAACCGCGCTGTCTCCCTCAATGGTTAACTGGGACGCGGAGGCGTCCTCGGTGTTTTCAGCCAGAACGGCCGGCCCTAGAAACACAAGACAGGCAAGCCATACGGCTCGACTGCTTATGCGAAATCCTCTACGTAGCGTCAACGCCAAACCTCCTAGTTCAGTCTCGCAGGAAGAGCTTGCTGGTTACCCTCGCACTTTCATTTTGCGCAAATGTCAGGGTGCCTGTCTCTAGATCCAAATCAAAACCCTCGCTCGACGTTGTAAATCGTTCGTGCTCTAAAAACACCGGCATATCAGTTTGTGCGCGTTGCTCGGTGGGAAAAATATGCAGTTGGCTGGTCGAAAGCATCATTTGCTTCTTTGCCATGTCACCTTGGCGCAGGATTTGGACGTGCCCTTGAAGGGTCATTTGATTGTTTTGGTCAGCCACCTCCAGCGTATCGGGCCTGCGGGTAATCACTCCGCGATCGGCGCGTATAACCCAGGGATGCTGATCCTTTGAGGCCATTCGAACGATAGGATTCGCGGCTTTCATGAGTTGCTGCGAAGGATATTGTTCTAGCTGGTTTGCACTTACTTCGTAGTCCAGTTCGCCCAGGTTGGAAAAAACCTGCCAATTAATACCTGTCGCCGTGCTCGAGGGCTGTAGGGTCGACACTAAGTCGCGATTGTCTGGGTCCGGTCTGGGATCATCGACTTGACTCATGAGGGTCAGTGCAGCCGCCAGAGCCGGCACGCCGAGACCGGCCAGACGGACGCCGGATAGCCAAGGATGGTGCGATCGGGTTGCAGTGTTTGAAGACATGATAAACAGCCTACCAGCATTATCAGAAGCAGGGACGATAAGCCTTCTTGCGCGGCAGGCGGCTCACCGAAATATCGTAAAGTGAACTGCTCTCAAGCATGGGGCCAGCGATCCTTGGCTCGTAAAACCAGCTCTGCCAGCTCAACAATCACACCAGCACCACCCTGTCTTCGTGTAACGAATTGCGCCTGATCCAAAACGGCTGGGTGGGCATTCGCCACCGTGGCGGCAAGGGATACAGCATCGTGATTGAACAGCTCCAAATCCTGCAGGTCATCGCCAATGGCGCACAAATCTGCGGCGGGGAACCCGTTGTCTATTATCTGATCAAGAGCAGACGCCTTACTGTCGACACCCTGCTGCACAAAGGTAATGCCAAGTTCCTTCGCCCTTCGCTCCACGATGTTGGATTGGCGGCCCGTGATGATTGCAATTGCAATGCCTTGGCTTGCGAGCAGTTTTAGGCTACCACCATCCTGAACGTGGAAGCTCTTTAGTTCACTGCCGTCCGAGGCGTAGGTGATTTTGCCGTCGGTAAGCACGCCATCGACGTCGAGCACAATACCCTCTATCGAGCGAGCAAGTGCATAAAGCGGCTCAAGGTTGTTGTCAGTCATTGAGGAAATTCACGCTTGTTGGATGATCAACAGATTGTAGCCAATCCATGCAAGCAGCATGACAAGACCTTCGAAACGTGTAATGACGGCGCGGGAGTTCATGCCGTAGGCGAACAGCGCCAACATCAGCGTCAGCGCCAGCATCATACCGCTGTCGCGCCATAGGGCGGAAAAGTCGAGGCCAGTCGTGCTAATTAGGGCAGGAACAGCCAGCACCGCGAGAATGTTGAGGATGTTTGATCCAACGATGTTGCCAATAGCAATATCGGGTTGCCCCTTCATCGCCGCACCAACAGTGGCCGCTAGCTCTGGCAAACTGGTACCTATGGCGACAATAGTCAGTCCAATAATCATGCTGCTAATGCCAAGGTCCAAGGCTATCTGTGTCGCGGCGTAGACCAGTAGTTGCGCCGAGGCGAGTAATGCGGCCAATCCGGCGAATAGCCAAAACAAGGCGCTGCTTTGCTTCATTTCTGGCAGTTCTTCAAGTTCGCTCGCTAAGGCACTTTCCGTGGGGTCTGCCTCCCGTTCAGATCGCAGCAATTGCCAAAGGATATAGGCTAAGCCGGCGAGCAAGAGCACGCCGTCAGTGAAGCTCAATTCACGATCGAAGATCAGTACGATGGCAAGTACGGTTGCGCCTAGCAACCAAGGCAACTCCCGGCGCAGTACATTTTGCGAAAAAGGCAGAGGTGCGACGATCGCGGTGATACCAAGCACTAATCCGATATTGGCGATATTAGACCCGATGGCGTTGCCGATAGCTAAGATCGCATTGCCCTCTAACGCCGCGATTAACGCTACGACAATCTCCGGAGCCGATGTGCCGAGCGAAACCACGGTCAGGCCAATGACGATATTAGAGACGCCGAGGTTTGTAGCCGTCGCGGCGGCCCCGGACAAGAAGCGATCGGCGCTCCAGATCAGTACGGCAAAGCCAACAATCATTAACAGTAAGTTGACCCACATGGGGAGATATCCTTCGTTGCTGGGCTCAGGCCGATATGTGTCTTAAGCGGTAATAAATCAATTGCTGGTGGATCCGGGTTCGCCGTCCAATACCACTCGCTGCCAGGTACTCTGCCGACATCAGAACTTTCTACAATCTTGGAAGCGTCGACTGCGATTTTTGACGCGCCACTTTAGTCCTATCGTAAGCGCTCGCCAAGATAGCTTGCGCTATAGATCTGTCGTGGTCATTGGTGGCCACGAACAGTGATGCGTCAAAAAAAGGAACTCGTTGCTGCTGAGTTTGAATCATCGCTCTGCAATGCTCGATGTCGTAGCAACGGTTATTGCGTAAGATAGCCACCCCACAGTCGGCACGAACGAAGTGCCAGAGAAGCGATGATGGAAAAAGCTGTATGCAAGATGAAGTAAGGGAGAAGATCGAGTCGGCCATACCTAATGCTCAGGTACAGGTAGAGATAGAAGGCAATCGCGCTTCTATCGCAGTTATCAGCGCGCATTTTGATGGCATGAGTCGGGTAAAAAAGCAGCAGGAGGTTTATGCCTGCATCGAAGACTTGATTTCCAGCGGTGTTTTGCATGCAGTGACGATCAAGGCCGAGACGCCCTAAGCACGATGGACAAACTACAAATCGAGGGCGGCGTGCCGCTCGACGGCAAGATCCGCATCAGCGGCGCAAAAAATGCGGCGCTGCCCATCATCGCTGCGTCGCTGTTGACCGAGGAGCCGGTCAACATATCGAACTCTCCTCATCTGCACGATGTGACAACGATGATTGAGCTGCTTGCCTGCCTTGGGGTGGACGTCACCCTGAACGAATTCATGGAGGTCGAGATCGCTGCTCGCCAGCTTGAAAACTACCGAGCACCCTACGAACTTGTAAAGACGATGCGAGCATCATTCCTGGTGTTGGGTCCGCTGCTGGCGCGTTTTGGTGAAGCCGAAGTCTCGCTGCCAGGAGGCTGTGCCATAGGGTCTCGGCCAGTGGATCAGCATCTCAAGGGGCTTGAGGCCATGGGTGCTGAAATAACAGTAACCGAGGGTTATGTCTGCGCGAAAACCAGCGGTCGGTTGGTTGGCTGTGACATACATATGGACTTAGTGACGGTGGGTGGCACGCAGAATCTGATGATGGCGGCAACCTTGGCTTCGGGCACGACTCGCCTATTCAATGCAGCCTGTGAACCAGAAATTGTTGACCTCGCAGATTTTTTGAACGCGCTGGGGGCAAAAGTGTCTGGTCAAGGAACGTCTACGATTGAGATTGTTGGAGTGCCGCGACTGCATGGTGGCGCACACACCATAATGCCCGATCGTGTAGAGGCGGGAACGTATTTGGTGGCAGCAGCCGTGACAGGAGGGCGGGTTCATTTACGCGATGTGGCCCCCAAAACACTGGGTGCAGTACTCGATAAGCTGCAACAGGCGGGCGCGGAGCTGACGGTTGGAGAAAACTGGATCGAGCTAGATATGGGTGGTCGGCGCGCCAAGGCAGTCGATATTGAAACCTCTCCGTACCCTGGCTTTCCCACCGATATGCAAGCTCAGTTTATGACACTCAACGCGCTAGCAGACGGCACATCGACTATTACAGAGAATATTTTTGAGAATCGTTTTATGCATGTTCACGAAATGAAACGGTTAGGAGCCGAAATTGAGCTGCACGGACATTCCATGGCGGTGGTTCATGGCGTGGATCAACTAAAAGCAGCCCCGGTCATGGCAACAGATTTGCGTGCATCTTCCAGTCTGGTCTTAGCTGCGCTGGCAGCGGTTGGCACTACGACAATAGACCGCATTTATCACATAGATCGTGGTTATGAGACCATAGAAGAAAAGCTGGGAACCATGGGCGCCAAGGTTCGCCGAGTTTCCTAAACCTCCCCTAAGCAAGTTGATTTACACATGGGATTAGTGATTGCCGTTAATAAAGGGCGCATCTTCGATGAGTGCATGCCGCTTCTCGCGGCGTGCCAGGTACAGCCTAGCGATGACCCCAAATCATCTCGAAAACTCATTTTTCAGAGTGTGACTGGCGATCACACCATCATTGTTGCTCGTTCGGCTGATGTACCGACCTACGTTGAGAATGGCGTCGCAGATGTCGGCATTACAGGCAAGGATACGATCCTCGAGTACGGTGGCGATATGACCTTTTACGAGCGCCTCGATCTCAAAATCGGCGCCTGCCGCATGATGACCGCAGGTCCAGTAGGTGTCCCTGAGCCAGCGCAGGGCGTTCGCGTGGCATCCAAATTTGTGAACATCGCCCGCCAGTACTATCAAAATAGGTCCAAGCAGGTTTCTCTGATCAAGCTGTCTGGGGCGCTTGAAATCGCACCCCTGCTGGGTCTAGCGGATTGTATTGTGGATATTGTAGACACCGGCAACACGCTAAAAGCCAACGGGCTTGAGGCGCGAGAAACCATCTGTGAAATCAGCACGCGGCTCATCGTCAATCGCGCATCGATGAAAACGAAGTTCGATCTGGTGCAAAGCTTGATTCAACGCCTCGAAGAGGCGGTTGAGCAGCAAGTCGTTTCGGCGGGGCGATAGTATGCGCGAGCTCGACGCGACAACCGCAAAATTTGCTGCGCAACTCGATTCGCTGCTCGCTTGGGATTTGAGTGTCGACAGTGAAATAGACACTCAGGTCGCAAATATCATTAAACGCGTGAGAACCAAGGGTGATGCTGAATTGCTCGCCCTGACTCACCAATTTGATCGTGTCGATGCCGCCAAGGTAGCTGATCTAGAGATTAGGCAGGATGAAATGGCGGACGCCTGGGCTGCGTTGAGCGGCAGTGCGCAACAAGCCCTGCAAACTGCAGCGGATCGCATACGTCGATTCCACGAGCGCCAGCGAGAAGATTCATGGTCCTATGTTGACGAGCTGGGTTGCGAGTTAGGGCAGAAAATTCAGCCATTAGATCGAGTAGGGGTCTACGTGCCAGGCGGACGCGCGGCCTATCCCTCCAGCGTCTTGATGACACTGATCCCGGCAAAGGTCGCGGGAGTCAAAGAGATCATTGTTGTATCACCTACCCCCGGCGGTGAGCGCAACACCATGGTGCTCGCTGCACTGCACCTTGCTGGAGCTGACAGAGTTTTTGCCGTTGGCGGCGCCCAAGCAGTAGCCGCATTGGCTTATGGCACAGATTGTGTACCACGGGTAGACAAGATCGTGGGTCCCGGCAATGCCTATGTCGCAGCCGCAAAGAAGCAGGTGTTTGGTCAGGTAGGCATCGACATGATCGCCGGACCAAGCGAAGTGCTGGTGATAGCCGATGGCACTTCGGATGTGGAATGGGCTGTACTAGACCTTTTCTCTCAAGCCGAACATGACGCATCCGCTCAGGCCATTTTACTCAGCACCGACCGAACTTTTTTGGCGCAGGCAAAAGACCGTATAGCCCAGCTGCTGCCGCAGATGGAGCGGGCGGAAATAATCGAAAAATCTCTGCAAGACCGTGGGGCCTTAATCTATTGCGAAGATCGAAGACAAGCACTCGAAGTTGCCAATAAAATTGCGGCAGAGCATTTGGAGCTTGCGGTGGCCGACCCGGCCCCATGGGTAAACGGGTTACGCCATGCCGGCGCAATTTTCATCGGACCCTATACCGGCGAGACCTTCGGAGACTACATGGCGGGTCCGTCGCATGTTCTACCAACCTTTGGTACCGCGCGCTTCGCCTCGCCGCTCGGGGTGTATGATTTTCAAAAACGCAGCTCGATCGTTGGTATGTCTCGCGAAGCCGCCCAGGCCCTATCTGCGCCAACAGACCTGCTTGCCAGATCTGAAGGTCTAGAGGCGCATGCCTTAGCCGCACGCGTGCGGGGTAAAAATCCCCAACAATGAAGGACGGTGGTGATGCAGAATTGAACCGTCATGACGAGTCTCTCTCACCAGCGCAAATGTATGCCCGCGCACTAGACTTGGATGAAGTCCTACCCGACCCAGCACAGCAGCAAGTCATAGAGCTGCTGCAGGCGCGTTATGTTCAGCTAATGCAGAACCCCCCTCAAAGACCAAGCACATTTCGCCGCTTGCTGGCAGGGTTCAACATGGGAGGTGCGCAGGCGCGAACAACCGCTCAAAGTCTCTATTTATGGGGTGGAGTGGGCCGCGGCAAAACGATGATGATGGACATGTTTTGCAGCGCTTTACCGGCCAAGCGTAGGCAGCGGATGCACTTTCATCGCTTTATGCGTCGAGTCCACGATGCGTTGGGTCGCTACTCTGGCCGAGCGAACCCCCTGCTCAGCGTAGCGGATGAAATTGCCGGCGCAGGTGATGTGCTTTGCTTTGATGAGTTTTTTGTCTCGGATATCGGCGATGCCATGATCTTGGGTGAGGTAATGACAGCACTTTTTCAGCGCGGTGTGACCCTCGTTGCCACGTCAAATGTTGAACCTGCAAATCTGTATGAGAACGGACTACAGCGCTCACGTTTTTTGCCAGCCATTGATGAAATTTACCGGCACTGCGAGGTGCACCATATCGACGCCGGTCAAGATTTTCGGCTGCGGGCCCTACAGCAAGCGAAGCTCTATCATTTTCCCCTGAACGAACACGCGCAGCTGAGCATGCAGGAAAATTTCGCCGCGCTGGCGGCTGAAGAAGCGAAGTCCGATGTGAGTTTGAGTATCGAGAATCGTCCCATCAGGGCGCACAAAGTGGCGGGTGATGTCGTTTGGTTCGACTTCGTCAATATCTGCGAGGGCCCGCGCAGCCAAAATGATTACATCGAGCTGGCAACGCTGTTTACCACAGTGCTGATCAGCAACGTGCCGGTACTGGATGCCACAAGAGAGGATGCTGCGCGTCGCTTCATAAGCTTGGTGGACGAGTTTTATGATCGCCGAGTCAAGCTCATTCTCTCTGCCGATGAAGGCATCGCCAACCTTTATCAGGGGCAACGGCTCAGTTTTGAGTTTCAGCGCACCCAGAGCCGGCTATTGGAAATGCAGTCAGAGTCCTATATCGGTGAGCCCCATGTATCTTGATCTACCGCCTCTCTGGCATTGCCTTGAACCTATTGAGATGTTGTAAAGCATCGGGTGCTCTACTATTATTCGCGCCCTTTTTGAGGCTCACCGATGACCTCAAAGGCAATACGGTCATTTACTGAGGTTCCTGGGACCCAAAAAAGGCGCGGTTATTCGGCGCTCCATAGTCGAGTAGCGTTGAGTAACTACGGGACAGCGGGCGTGACACGCGAAAGGCGTCGAGCGGGCAAGACCGCCAGCAAAACAGAGGCAGAACATGAAAACGGTAAGTATGCGAGAGCAGGACGTCGTCCGGTCCTGGTGGATTATCGATGCGCAGGACAAGACGCTTGGTCGAATAGCTACTGAGGTGGCTAGCCGTTTGCGCGGAAAACATAAGCCAGAATTCACGCCTCATGTAGACACAGGGGACTACATCGTGATCGTGAATGCTGAAAAAGTGCGAGTTACTGGCAACAAAGAGCAGGGCAAGATGTACTGGCGTCACACCGGGTATCCCGGCGGTATCCGCAGCACATCGGTGGAAAAAATGCGCGCGGAACATCCAGAGCGCATGCTGGAGATTGCGGTCAAGGGCATGCTGCCGAAAAACCCCTTGGGACGAGCAATGTTTCGAAAACTAAAGGTATATTCTGGGCCAGATCACCCGCATTCAGCGCAGCAACCCCAGGTCTTGGAGCTATAAATGACGGATTACGATTACGGAACAGGGCGACGCAAGACAGCGGCTGCACGTGTATTTATCTCCGGCGGCACGGGTCGGATTTTGGTCAACTCACGTCCCCTTGATGAATTTTTTGGTCGAGAGACTTCTCGGATGGTAGTGCGCCAGCCTCTTGAGGCCGCGAATCTTGTTGATAAGCTCGACCTGAAGATCACGGTTCGAGGTGGAGGTAGCTCTGGCCAAGCGGGAGCTATTCGCCACGGCATCGCGCGGGCACTGGTTGAATATGACGAGAGCCTCCGCCAGCCGATGCGCGCAGCTGGCTTCTTGACCCGAGATGCTAGAGCCGTTGAACGAAAGAAAGTGGGATTACGCAAGGCTCGCAAACGTCCACAATTCTCTAAGCGCTAACGCACAAATTGCCGTCGCAAAATGGGTGGATGGCTGTCCGAGACGGATCCACCTGTGGTAATCTTCGCGCTCAGTGATCGGGCCGTTCGAGAGGGAGCGGTTTGGTCGGGAGAGGACGCCGTAAAACATTGATGTTTGGTGGCGAAAGTCTCATAGGTTTTGGGTGGCTCAAACGTGAGCACCCCTAACACAGAGTTGGCAAAAAGCTTTATTGACAGACGATTAGACGGCTGCGCCGGGGCAATAAGACCCTGTCGGGTAGCTTGATCGCTGCATGACTCAGCGACTCACTAAGCCAGCAGTCTTAGTTTTTAGCTGTGGTAAAGCCAAAGACCTGATCAGAGCCACCATTTGTACAACACATTCACAGGGAGCCTAGTGTCGTGAGCGAAGGCGCAGTAAATAATACTTCAGGCGAGACCGATCAAGAGAACAGTACCAACAGTCGTCGCTATTTCTTGATTCAAGCGACCTCAGCGGTTGCTGCGGTCGGCGCAGCTGGCGCAGCATGGCCGTTCATCAAGTACATGACACCCAGCGCCAAGGCGAGGGCAGCCGGCGCCCCGGTAAAGATAGATTTTTCAAAACTTTCCCCAGGCGAAATGTTGAGCCCTATCGTCGCTTGGCGAGGAAAGCCGATATTTGTGGTCTACCGAGACCAGCCATCGATCGATTCGCTTGAAACAGACTCAGGCGGTCTGGCTGATCCAGATTCAACCAACCCAGAACAACAGCCCGATTTTGCTGTTAACCCATGGCGCTCCGAGCGTCCAGAAATTGGGGTGTATGTGGGTATTTGCACTCATCTTGGTTGCTCGCCCAAGTACGTCGAAACCGATAACTTTGAAAATACCGGCCAAGGGGGCTTCTTCTGCCCCTGTCACGGTTCAAAATTCGACCTTGCCGGTCGAGTGGTTGCAGGTGTCCCGGCACCGTACAACTTGGAAGTGCCACCGTATCGATTCGAGTCAGATACAGTCATCGTTATTGGATAAAGGCGTCTAGACGCGGCACTAGCCGCAAATGGACGCGGTATTAATTTTTCATATGCAATTCGGCCCTATTAGAAGAGGGCCATGACGAAAAAAGGTGTTGCCTAATGGATAAGTCCGAAACGCAAAGCACTGACTCAGGCTTAGCAAGTGCGATGGAATGGATCGACAAGCGTTTTCCTGCCTCGGAAACGTTCGAGTACCACATGTCACGGTACTACGCACCGAAAAACTTCAACTTCTGGTACTACTTCGGTTTTCTAGCCATGTTCGTACTGGTCAACCAACTGGTGACCGGCGTTTGGCTAACCATGAACTACGTACCCAGTGGTGATGGGGCTTTTGCCTCGGTTGAATACATCATGCGCGATGTCGAATACGGTTGGTTGATGCGCTATCTGCATTCGACTGGCGCCTCTTTCTTCTTCGTCGTCGTTTACCTACATATGTATCGCGCGCTGCGCTATGGGTCCTATCGCGGACCGCGAGAGTTGCTGTGGTTGATCGGCATGGCAATTTTCATCGCTCTGATGGCAGAGGGATTTTTCGGCTACCTGTTGCCTTGGGGCAATATGTCCTACTGGGGTGCTCAAGTCATCGTGTCGCTTTTCGGCGCCATTCCCTACATCGGGCCAGATCTGATGGAATGGATTCGGGGCGACTTTCTGATGTCAGAAACGACGCTAAACCGCTTTTTTGCGTTGCACGTAGTGGCATTGCCTCTAGTGCTCTGCATCCTGATATTTGTGCACATTGTTGCTCTTCATCACGTGGGGTCGAATAACCCCGATGGTATTGAAATTAAAAAAGATAAAGACGAAAACGGCGTGCCGCGCGATGGCATACCCTTCCACCCGTATTACACGGTGCACGACATCCATGCGATGGTTGTTTTCTTATTTATCTTCTGCGCTGTGGTGTTCTTCGCGCCGGAAATGGGCGGCTACTTCCTCGAAAAGCCAAACTTTGAAATGGCAGATCCGCTGAAGACGCCCGATCACATTGCGCCCGTCTGGTACTACACGCCGTTCTACGCGATGTTGCGCGCTGCAACCTTCCCGCTGTTTGGATTGTCAGCGAAGTTTTGGGGCTTCGTGGTCATGATTGGCGCGATTGTTATTCCCGCGGCACTACCTTGGCTTGATCGTAGCCCGGTCAAGTCTATGCGCTACAAGGGGTCTATCTCCCGCATGATGCTGACGTTATTCGTCATCAGTTTCCTTATCTTGGGATACCTGGGCACTCAAGCGCCATCGAAGGCCGGTACGATTGCTGCACAAGTCTGCACAGCGATTTACTTTGCGTACTTCATTTTGATGCCTTGGTACACCCGGGTAGAGACAACTCAGCCTGAACCGGAGAGGGTTACGGTCTAATGAAAAAAGTACTGCTCACGCTATTAGTGACGCTGCCGGTTGCAGCTTGGTCTGCGAGCGCGTCGAACTGGCCCATGGAAGAATTCGAGGGTGACCTACAGAACCTTCCTAGTCTGCAAAATGGTTTTAAGTTGTATGCCAACTACTGCCTTGGTTGTCATGGGCTTCAATTTCAGCGCTATGAGCGTACGGCAGATGATTTGGGTATCCCCCACGATCTTGCAATGAAAAATCTGGTTTTCACTGACCAAAAAATCGGCGACCTGATGACAACATCGATGCCCAAGGAGGCAAGCAAGGCCTGGTTTGGTGCAGCGCCGCCTGACCTCACGATGGTCACGCGGGTGCGCGAACCTGACTGGGTGTACAACTACCTAAAGACATTCTATGTCGACGAGAACCGCCCCTTGGGTGTGAACAACAAGGTGTTTGCCAATGTCGGCATGCCTAATGTGTTGTTAGATTTGCAGGGAGTACAACGTGAAGTGTGCACCGATGGTGTATGCGATCAGCTGGTTCTAGAGGCGGGTACCGGCGCGATGACTGCGGCAGAATTCGACTCCGCCATTTATGACCTAACCAACTTCCTGTACTACGTCAGCGAACCAGCTCGACTAGAGCGGCAGAGAACGGGTGTCTTCGTCCTACTATTCCTGATTATTTTAGGAAGCTTTACCTACTTGCTAAACCGCGAGTACTGGAAAGATATCGAGCACTAAACGTACGGGTGGGCTTATGATGGGGAGCATCTCAAGCCCGCACTAGCGCCTGCGACCCCGCCTGACAAAAGAGAATCCGACTGATGAGTATTGTAACTAAGCGTTCCGCCATGACCCTGTTTTCAGATCCTAGAGATCAGTACTCCCACAGAGTGAGATTGGTTTTGGCGGAAAAGGGTGTCACCGTTGATATCGTTGATATTGTTGCCGGAAAAGAGCCGGAAGACCTGGCGGAACTTAATCCCTACAACACGCTTCCAACCCTTGCGGATCGCGATTTGGCGCTCTACGAAGCTAACGTAATCATGGAATATCTCGACGAGCGGTTTCCTCATCCACCTCTGTTACCCGTTTACCCTGTTCAGCGGGCATTGTCTCGGCTCTGGATTTCGCGGGTCGAAAAGGAGTGGAGTTCGCGACTGGATGTGCTGATGCTCGGCAAGGGTCGCGAAACGGTTTTGAGTAAGGCGCGCAAGGAGTTGCGTGAGAGCATAATCGCGATCGCACCCATATTCGCCGAAAAGCCATTTTTCATGAATGAGGAGCTTTCCTTAGTGGACTGCTGCGTTGCGCCAATTCTCTGGCGATTGAAAGAAGTGGATATCACGCTTCCCGAACGTTCAACGAAGCCACTGCATCGATACATGCAATCGATGTTCGAACGCGACGCTTTTCGTGCGAGCCTAACGGAAGCAGAGATGGAGATGCGTGAGTGAAGCCGCGAAGGCCTTACTTATTGAGAGCTCTCTACGACTGGATTGTCGACAGTGGCGAAATCCCGAATATCTTGGTTGATGCCGAAATCGACGGGGTTGTTGTACCCCAAGAGCATGTCCAGGATGGACAGATCGTTCTAAACATCTCTCCCCAGGCGGTCCGTAACCTGAATCTCGGCGACGAATACGTCATGTGTGAAGGCCGATTTTCTGGCCGCTCCATCGAACTGGTGCTGCCGATTGTCAGCATTCGAGCGATCTATTGTAGAGATTCTGGGCAAGGTCTTGCCTTTGACGACGAAGATATGCATCACGACGAGGCGGTGGCGGAAGACGCGGCAACGGCGCCAAGCGTTGAACGGACAACTGACGTTGGAAAAAAAGACCCAGACAGCGAGGGTTCAAAGCCAACGCTTCGCCTGGTTTAGCTTTTTACAGTCTGCAAGGGAGCCACGCAGCGTGGCTTACGACCCAGGATCGGATAGGTAGTCGAATACCTTCACGATTTTCTGCACGCCAAATGACTTCTGCACTTCGGCGACGACCAACTCGCCATCCGCTCGAGTGATCTTACCCATTAGGTAGACGATGCCGTTTTCAGTGACCACCTTGACCTTGCCAGCTGGCACGCCAGAGGCGACCAACAGGCGACTTTTGACCTTTGCTGACAGATATCTATCGTTGGTGCGAGCAAGGCGGGAGATTGGGCCTTGCACGGTGAGGTAGTTGTAGACTTTGTCCGGGTCGACTTTGTAAAGCGATTCGGCAACCTCTGTCGCCTTTTCCTGCAGCCTTGTGGAGGCGACTTCGCCTAGCAATAAAACCAGGCCGTCATAAACCGTGACCACCAGATGCGCCCCTTCATAGCCTTCGTCGGAGGCTCGAATTTCTTTGGCTATGACAAACTCTAGGGCGTTGTCATCAATCAAATCGCCGGGAGTACGTCTCTCTTCGGGGTTATTCGTGCAAGCCGTCGCCATGGTTAACAGGGCGATGATAAATGCTGTGACAAAGGACGGTCGAAAATAGTTCATACGAAGGCGTTTTGGATCCACTGAACGTTGGGCAAGTAGTGTGGCCGGGTCACCGCTATAACGTCAAATCGCGCTGTGCAATTCAACGTATTTGTTGTTGCCATGTAGTGTGTTGCTGCGGTGATAATTCACTTCTGCTTAGTTTTAGTAACGGATTCCTCGGGAGCCCCATAGGCCGAGGATTTTCGGTATCTAACCTCAACAAAGACGAGGATCTCTTCTCCGGGGGCTGCTTCCATCATGACAAGGTCGATCTCGCCCCTGCGGCAACGATAGTTCTTATCGATTAGGGCCAGACCGTGACAGCGCAAATAGGCTGCTGCGAGATCCTCACTCCAGTGAAGAGCCAAGGGTTCTATGCCTCGCGCGCCTATCCGCCGTTCGTTTGGCTGAGTGAGAGGGTGCCTCGGCTGCTAATTTCTGCCAGCGCGAGCTCACGTTCGATCTGACCATTGCGCCCCAACACTAACTGGCCGCTGGCCAGGTTGAGGCGCAAGCGAAATCCCTCATCCCAATGGTTCGCGTGAGTTTGTATCCAATGTACCCATGCTGCGAGGCGATAAGCATCTAGCCCAAGCGCATATAGTTCCACAAGGGGCTGCTCGCGAAGATCGAAAACCGCGCTCATGGTTGCCGCCACCGGATCAGGATTAGCCAGCAATGGCAGCTCAGTGACGTGGAAGCCCGCAATGTCAGATAAATTTTCCGACCGAGCCGATTGAGATGTCGCAAATACGGGAAGCTTATCCGCGAAGTGAAACTGTAGGGCTGGGACAAGTGCTTTAGATTCGAGGGCGCTCGTAAACGCGACCACTGCATCTAGGTCCTCCCTGCCTCGAGGTAAGAACTCAATTTCTTTGTTCAAGACTCGCTGTAGGTCGCCATGCCTGCCTTGGCTGTCGGCGACACCCATGGCGGCACCGACGGTGCCGGTGATCTCACGAGGCCGCTCAAAATCCGCTAATACGATTGCACCACGCCAACTGCTCGTAAGCGCCTGGGTCGCTCGATAAGCCCAGGACTCACGATTCGTAACCACCATAAGCCTTTCATACCCTCGAGCCCGAAGGTGTTTGGCTATCGTCTGCGCTTCATCTTCGATGGTTGGAGCAAATTGGTAGACAGGGCCCATGGTTGACGTGGACTGTGCAGGTCCACTTTCATCGATGCGATTTAACACAATCCATGCTGGTGACGCTTGCTCCTGACTTCTAGCCAATGGCGACGAAGCGCGGTTAGCTAATAGGCGTTGACCGCGTTCCTTCAACAGTGGCCCCACAATGACATCACTTTCGGATTCGACAATCTGGGTCAACAAAGATGCATCGTCGATGGCGTTACTATCGATAAAGGACACAGAGGTTGCCGCGGCAGTCGATACGCTCAGGCTTTTGGCGTTAACGGGTGCCGCCCGCGTTGGGTCTTGCTCGGATAAGTAGCCCGCCACCATTCCGTCTCTTACCGCCTTACCCGCACCGGCCAATCGACCGCTAAGCGGCAGTGCAACGGTCATACTTGGTGCCTCGTACTGCGCCAACAGTTTCAGTGACGGGGGTGGCGTCCTAACAGCCGGGTGGTCAGGGTGCCTGTCTTGCCAGCTCTGCCAGAGAGCTAGCGCTTCTCCTGGCGTCCCTGCCCGCGTTATCGCGTGATGTAAGTCGATCCAGTTACGGCTGGTGTTCGCAACCAGACGCGCAGCATCGGACCTCTGAATAATCTCGCTGATCCGCGTCATAAGTTGCAAGATCGCAGGCGTGTTTGAAGGGTCGAAGTCCTGCGGAAGGGTTGTTGAACTCTGCAACGTTGCCCAAATTCGAGCCTGCTCGGTGATGGAGTCCAGCTGCCCAGCGAGCAGCTGTTGTGTGATCAAGGCCCGTACGACGCAAGCGATGGCGTCAATCTGGGCGCAAACTTGCCGAGTGGTTTCAACATCTTCAATAACCATCGACTGAAGGTTCAGCAGGCTTTGAACCGCGAGTTTAGGTTGTTCCCGTCGAGTTTGAATTTGCACCATCAGGCGTTGATAGACATCGGCAAGTGCTGTGTCGCTAGGGGGAAGGACGCCGCCGCTAATCAGTGTTTGGGCAGCCCTCAGGTCGCCCCGATCAATGGCAGATTTCGTCCGCCTTAGAATCGACACATCACGCTTTGCTTGAGCACTCGAATAGCGCTGGCTCAGCGCAGAATATGCGCCTGATGGCGCTCGATATTGCGGAATTTCACTGGCCTTGGTGTCAACAGTTTTCGTCGGCAAGCTTTGACTGGTGCTTTGGCTCGTGCTTTGACATCCATAGGCGGTCACAATGCAGACACATAGAGCGAGGAAATGTTTGGCCATGTCAGGAACTCTTTACGTGGTTGCCACCCCGATTGGACACCTGGGCGATATCAGCCTTCGAGGGATAGATACCCTAAAACATGTCGGTTTAGTCGCCGCGGAGGATACCAGACGAACTCGTGTGTTGTTGCAGCATATCGGCCATTCAAATTGTCAGCTGGTTAGCCTTCACGAACATAACGAAGCCACAATCGCGCCGGATTTGGTGAATCGATTGAAGCAAAATACAGATATCGCTCTGGTAAGCGATGCGGGAACACCGCTCTTAAATGACCCGGGTTATTTACTGATTCAGTACGCTTGGCAGGCAGATATTCGGGTGGTCCCCGTGCCGGGCGCCTGTTCGATTATTACCGCACTCAGCGTTTGCCCCATACCCAGCCAACCGTTTCGGTATGTGGGATTTTTGCCGAATAAAGCCGGGGCAAGGCGAACTCAGCTAGAGGAGTGGCTGCAAATGCCTGATGCTTTGGTGTTCTTGGAAAGTCCGCATCGCATTCGTTCAACATTGGCGGATATTGCATCATTCTCGGCGCGCCAGGTCATGATCGGACGGGAAATGACCAAACAATATGAGTCCTTTATCGTAGGCAGCGCGGCTGATGTTCTCGCTCAGCTCGCGGATTCACCCAAGGGAGAATTTGTTTGCATCGTAGAAGCCGCTGAAAGTGTGACAGCTCAGTTTCAGCTGACTCACGTGCTGGGCGCACTATTGAAAGAACTGGCGCCAACACAGGCAGCCAAGCTAGCGGCACAGATTTGTGGCGTGCGCAAAAAAGAGGCTTACCAACTGGCTTTGCAGTTAGCTCAGCAAGCTCATTCTTCCTGGCCCAAACCGGGGTAAAGCTGGTGCAGTCTCCTTGTGCTATCCCAGGGTACTGCGTACCCTGCCCTCGAGAGTCAGCCGAGCAGTCGCCGGCGCACTTGTTGCGCGGGAGGAAAGTCCGGGCTCCATAGGGCAGGGTGCCAGGTAACGCCTGGGGGGCGCGAGCCTACGGAAAGTGCAGCAGAGAGTAGACCGCCTGCAAACATTGTTTGTCGGTAAGGGTGAAAGGGTGCGGTAAGAGCGCACCGCGCGCGTGGTAACACGTCGCGGCAAGGTAAACCCCACCTGGAGCAAGGCCAAATAGAGATCCATCGACGTTGCCCGCGTTGGATCCGGGTAGGCCGCTTGAGATCGTCGGTGACGACGATCCTAGATGAATGACTGTTCACGACAGAACCCGGCTTACAGGCTGACTCTCGCTCCTTCCGCCACGCTCTCATTAGATTAGTCTGTCATCAGTCTTATCCATACTCAGCGTGATTCCGCGGATCCACCGCGCTATTAAAAATGTGCTTATTTTTCCGTCGCTTATGTGCCGTTTCTTCTGTTGACTCACTAGGATTGGAGACTATAGTGTGCAACCTTGGGAAAAAGTGGAGAAAAGTGGGGCAATAGGGAAAAAGAGCGAGAGGGCAAGAGGCTTTTCGATTGAATCGGATATCAAGTAGACGTTCCGGTAGCGCTGCCCGTTCGTGGCATTTGTTATGTGCCAACCGCAAAGTTCATAGGTGGGCTGACATGGCCATGCTACCGGGCGGATATGTTGTTGGCCTTCGCCCATCGATCTTCAGCTCTCGTTGCGCCGCAAGCTAAAACTGTGTTTCGAGGTATCAACAGTGTTTCATTGGACGCCAAGGGTCGCATGGCGATACCTGCGCGTTACCGCGAAACCCTGGCCGTGCTCAGTGAAGGGCGAATCGTCGTGACCATCGACATGCGTGAATCTTGTCTATTGGTGTACCCACTAAACGAATGGGAGGCAGTTCAGGCAAAGCTCGAAGGCCTTTCAAACATTAATCCTCAGGCGCGTTTGCTGCAGCGGCTTTTAATTGGTCACGCCACAGACCTGGAGCTTGATTCGGCAGGGCGACTGTTGCTGCCCGCCATGCTGCGAGATTATGCGAATCTCGACAAAAAGCTCGTGTTGGTGGGTCAGGGCAATAAGATCGAGATCTGGGCTGCCGACCACTGGCAGCAGCAGCTGGAGCATTGGCTGGCTCAGGGCGCTTCGGCCATGCTTGAAAACAGTGAAATCTTCGATGGGCTATCTGTATGAGCCCCAACCCTAATTTACCGCCAACCCAGACCGTCGCATCTTCGTCGGACCCTGTGAACCATGTACCGGTACTATTAAATGAAGTGATCGCCGCGCTGCTGTCGATGGAGTCTCCTGCAGCATTTGACCAACAAGGTTCCAGAACCTTGGTCGATGGAACCTTTGGGCGTGGCGGTCACAGCCGTCACCTGCTGCAGCGGTTATCCGCCAGTGATCGGTTGTTGGCGATAGATCGAGATCCTGATGCAACAAGTGCGGCGAACTTGATAGCGGCAAAAGACCAGCGATTTACGTTTACGCAAGCGCGGTTTTCCGAATTGGGCAAGGTGTTGGCCCAGCGCGGCATCGAACATGTTGATGGAATATTACTGGACCTAGGCGTGTCCTCTCCCCAGCTTGACCGAGCTGACCGAGGATTTAGTTTCAACGGAGACGGTCCCTTGGATATGCGGATGAATCCCGCCGAGGGCCCGTCCGCTGCAGACTGGCTGAACACTGCGCAAGAGAGCGATATTGCCAATGTGCTATGGCGATTCGGTGAAGAACGTCAGTCTCGGCGTATCGCTCGTGAAATTGTCGCGGCTCGACCTCTTGCAACAACCCTGGAGTTAGCCGATCTAGTCGCCCGCGTAGCCGCAGCGCCCAAAAGAGTGCTGCGAAAGCATCCGGCTACCAAGACGTTTCAGGCCATTCGCATGTATATCAATGCAGAGACTGAAGAATTGGATCAAGGCCTCAGACAAGGGTTCGATGCGCTGTCTATTGGGGGGCGGCTCGCCGTAATCTCCTTTCACTCCTTAGAAGATCGCAAGGTGAAGCGGACCTTCAAAGAGCTCAGCCAACCGCCTCAATTACCCAGGCGCCTGCCAGTCCGCCACAATTTGGCGGAGACGCCGGGGCGCTTGGTGGGCGGCGCGATCAAACCGGGGTTGGCAGAGCTAAACGCGAATCCTAGGTCGCGAAGCGCGACCCTTCGCGTGATTGAGCGAGTGCGCTGATTCATGACCATGTATGTGGCAAAAAGCAGATCTCGCACCGCGTCCAAATCTAGAGCGCGTGGTTTGGCAGAAACGCGATACGACCTCTCCCGCTGGCATTTGCTCGTGCTTCTGGTGATTACGGTCTCGTTGATTAGCAGTGGCCTTGCCCTGGTGCAGGCAGCACAATCAATGCGCTCTTTGCACAGCGAGCTTGATCAATTACAAACCCGTCAGCACAGGTTGATGGCCGAGTATTCCAGGTTACTTCTTGAACGAAGTTCCTTTGCAAGCTTGCAAACTGTCGAAACCGTCGCGACACAAGAACTTCGTATGCAGTTTCCGCAAACCATCGAAGAGGTCGTGCCGTGAGTTTCTGGCGCCACTATCTGTTTATCGTATGTTTCATCGGTATAGCAGGCGCACTGTCTGTTCGGGTGGTGTATCTGGGTGTCACTGAGCGTGACTTTCTGCAGGAAGAGGGCGATAAACGCTCGATATACGAAAAGCGTCTGCCGGCAATGCGCGGCATGATTTACGACCGTAATGGCGAGGCCTTAGCCGTCAGCACGCCGGTTTTTGCGGTGGCGGTAAATCCGCTGCAATTCGATGCCAACAGTGTTGCGCTACAACAGCTGAGCAAGATTCTGGATCTGGACGTTGAATCTTTGCGAACGCTGCTGAGCAACAATGCGCATCGCGGATATCTTTACCTCAAACGACATGTTAGCTGGGAGCATATGGATGCAATTCGTGAGCTACGTCTTGCCCATCTTACTCTAGAACCAGAGTACCGGCGTTACTATCCCGCAGGAGAGTCCTCGGCTCATGTAGTTGGTTTGACAGATATCGACGATATGGGACTCGAGGGTATTGAACTTACCTTTGAGAATTCATTGCGAGGCGAAGCCGGCAGTAAAACGGTATTGCGAGATCGAGAAGGCCGCATAGTCGACGACCTAGACTATGGTAGGGCGCCGCGTTTCGGTTCAGACCTGCATTTAAGTATCGACTCCCGGCTACAGTACATCGCGTATCGTGAACTTAAATCTGCGGTTGTAGGGCATGGCGCGAAGTCGGGCTCGCTGATCATGGTCGATGTAAAAACCGGAGAGATACTTGCCCTCGTAAACCAACCGTCGTTCAACCCTAACGGACCGATCAATCAACGTGAGCCCACGCGTAACCGCGTCGTGACAGATTTTTACGATCCCGGTTCGACCATAAAGCCTTTCACAGCAATGGCAGCCCTGGAAAGCGGGCGGTATCAGTCTGAGACCATGATTGAAACCTCCCCCGGTTACTTCTGGGTAGACAGCAAAATGATCCAAGACCCGGTAAATCTCAACACCATTACGTTGGCAGAGGCGATTCAAAAATCCAGTCAGGTAGCCATCGCGAAGGTGGCCCTGGACCTACCCAGGGACGCGGTATTTGATGTGCTGCAACGCAGTGGCCTAGGTGACTATGTCGGGACCGGCTTGCCCGGAGAAGTGACGGGGTTATTCAGCAATGTTGGTATGCAGTCGAGGGTGTCGCGCACGGCGATGGCATATGGCTATGGCTTCACTGTGACGCCGCTTCAGCTCGCCTCTGCCTATGTTGCTCTGGCCGGTCATGGCAGCCGCCTGCCATTAAGCATACTCAAGCAAGATCGCGTGCCAGAACCTCAGCAAGTTTTCGATGCAGAGGATGCCCGCGAGGTGATCGCCATGATGGAGCGAGTTACCCAACAGGGCGGTACGGCCACCAATGCCGACATTGACGATTACCGTGTCGCCGGCAAAACCGGTACGGCTCGCGTATTAGAGAATGGTAGATATAACGACGAACGCCATGTTGCCTGGTTTGCGGGCCTAGCGCCCGTTAGTGACCCAAGAATTGTCATGGTCGTCTTGGTCAACGAACCCAATACTGATCGCGCTAGTGGCGGCAAGGTCGCGGCGCCAGTATTCGGACGCGTGGCAGCCCATAGCCTGCGGCTGCTCGGCGTCAGGCCAGATAATATGTTGAACGATCCACTGCCAATGGACTCTGTTTTGGCCGGGAGTTCACTGTGATGCGATCCGGAATCTACAGTATGGATCATGTGCTGGGCCAAATTCGCAGCCTTCCACAAGCCCGCGGGTTGGCGGAATCATCCTTGAACGTAGAAGCGGGCGATGTATTTGTAGCCTGTGCCCAAAATGAAGATGCTCGTCTTCAGCATATGGAGACGGCGTTCCAGGCAGGGGCCGTCGCCTTTGTGATCGACGCTCAGGCTCAGCACTTTGACAACCTATCACTGCCAACATTTCAGATGGATCAACTCGCCCGACAGCGTGGAGCGCTGGCGGCAGCATTCTATGAAGATCCCTCTCGTGAGATGACCTGCATCGGGGTTACTGGCACCAATGGAAAGACGTCTATCGCCTATCATTTGGCAGATCTAGGCAATCTTTTGGAGGTGCCGACGGGTTATAGCGGCACCTTGGGATGGGGTGCCCCGCAAGACTTAGTCGACAGCGCCATGACCACGGCTTCCCCAGTGCTTCTGCAAAAGCAATTAGCTGCAATGGCACATAGGGGCATGAAACAGATCGCGCTGGAGGTTAGCTCCCATGCGCTTGATCAGGACCGGGTGCAGGCTGTCCACATGGACGTTGGCGTTTTTTCTAATTTGACGCGAGATCATCTCGATTATCACGGTTCCATGGAAAAATACGCTGAAGCCAAGACGAAGCTGTTTACCGATTGGCCATTGAAACTCGCCGTTATCAATGCCGAGGATGCACTAGGTCGTAAGCTCATTAGATGTGCTCGAGCCGAGGAAATAGTAAGTTTTGGCCCTGGCGGAGATATTTCCTGGAAGGCGGTTTCCGCGCCAGGTGGCATGCAGGTTGTATTTGCAACACCTTGGGGACAGCTCAATAGCACCCTACCCATAGCTGCAGATTTCGCGGTAGCCAACGTTGCTGCTGCAATCGGTGTTTTATTGGGCTGTGGGCATGCCTTAGAGCCTCTCGAGACCGCGCTCAGCCAGTTAAGTACGGTACCCGGTCGCCTGCAGGTGGCAGGTGATCATCCTGGTATGCCTAAGGTCGTCGTTGATTACGCCCACACCCCCGATGCCTTAGACAAAGTTCTTGCGGCGCTTAGCAAACTGGCGCCGAAACAGCTGATATGTATTGTTGGTTGCGGGGGCAACCGTGATCAAGGCAAACGGCCGGAAATGGCGCGAGTTGTCGCTCGATGGGCTGATCGTGCCTGGTTTACCAGCGATAACCCACGAGACGAGGATCCCGAGGCCATTTTGCGGGATATGTTGAGCGGCCTCACAACGCAACAGCAGCGCTCGGTTTGCGTTGAGCAAAACCGTGCAGGTGCTATTGCACAGGCGATACAGTCCGCTGGATCTGAGGATGTCATCCTGATTGCTGGAAAGGGACACGAGAGTACTCAGGAGATTGCTGGCACCAAGTACCCATTTAGTGATGCGGAAGTGGTTCGAGAATTTATGAAGGAGAACGCCTAGTGCTGCTTTGGCTAACGCAATACTTGTCTGAGTATGTCAGTGGGTTCGGGGTGTTCCAGTATTTGACGTTACGCACCATGGTCAGCGTAGTGACCGCACTTGCGGTCTCCTTGCTGATTGGACCGCGCATGATCAGCTGGTTGACGCAGTCACAAATTGGTCAGCAGGTTCGCGACGATGGACCCGCGTCGCATTTTAGCAAGGCAGGCACGCCGACCATGGGTGGTGCGCTTATCCTGATCATCATTTCAGTAACGACTCTCTTGTGGGGTGACCTGACAAACCGCTACGTTTGGCTGGTCTTGGCCGTGACGATGGCCTTTGGGCTGATTGGCTGGATTGACGACTATTTGAAGATATCGCGCAAGTCCTCTGACGGGTTGGCAGCCCGCTGGAAGTATTTTTGGCAGTCTGTTTTTGCACTTGCCGCCGTCCTCTACCTTTACAACACCGCCAACGTGCCAGCTCAAACTGCGCTCTACGTACCCTTTTTCAAGGACATTGCCTTGCCCTTGGGTGCGGGCTTTATTCTGCTTGGCTATTTGATGATCGTGGGTATGAGCAACGCTGTAAATCTAACTGACGGGCTGGACGGCTTGGCCATCCTGCCTGCGGTTATGGTTGGAGCTGCACTTGGCCTGATTGCCTACGTTACAGGCAATATCGAGTTCTCCGCGTATCTGCAGATTCCCTATATCGCCCATGCCGGGGAACTCTCGGTTTTCTGCGGTGCGCTGATCGGCGCTGGGTTGGGGTTCCTGTGGTTTAACACCTATCCCGCTCAGATTTTCATGGGCGACGTGGGCGCGCTTGCCTTGGGAGCGGCGCTTGGCCTGCTGGCGATCATCGTCCGCCACGAGATCGTGCTTCTGATCATGGGTGGCCTTTTTGTGCTGGAAACCGCCAGCGTCATTATCCAGGTAATTTCATTTCGCCTAACGGGTCGACGCGTTTTCAGAATGGCGCCCATTCACCATCACTTTGAACTTAAAGGTTGGCCGGAGCCGCGTGTGATTGTGCGTTTTTGGATTATCACTCTCGTTTTGGTCACTATTGGCCTCTCGACATTGAAACTGCGATGACACGATCGGCGGGCACAGTCGTATTGGGATATGGCATGACGGGTAGATCCGTTGTTCAGCATCTTTATGAACAAGACATCTATCCGTTGGTGCTCGATACCCGGTCGCAGCCAGCCACCTTCGAAAGCCCGTCAGATATTCAAGTGCTCTGGCAGGTCGAAGAATGGCCAAGGGAAGTGCTTGCCAATACCAATCAGGTAATCGTCAGTCCAGGTCTACCCTTGCACCATCCCTTGGTACGGCAAGCACAGGCCGCCGGGATCTCCATATTTTCCGATATTGACCTCTTTATGTCCCGGGTCGATGCGCCAGTGATTGGTGTGACCGGCACCAATGGAAAAAGCACTGTTGTGTCCTTGGTCGGCCACCTTCTGCAGGCCAGCGGCCTTAGGTGTTCAGTAGGAGGCAATCTGGGCGTGCCAGCCCTGGGTCTGTTGGATACGCCTGCAGATGTCTATGTGCTTGAGCTATCCAGTTTTCAATTGGCCCATAGTGCTTATTTGGCGTTGGCCAGTGCTGGTGTATTGAATATCACCGATGACCATCGTGATTGGCACGGTGATTTAGATAGCTACCGCCGCGCCAAGGAACGTATCTACGCGAACGCCGAATACTCGGTAGGTAGTCGTGACTGCGCCTGCAGCGTGAACGTTAGGGTGGATATGTCTGCGACGGGCACACACCGTTGGGGAGTGACATCTCTTAACGATGCTCAATGGTTATGCTGTGGCGACGCGCCCTTAATCGCGGTTTCCGACTTACCGCTTGCGGGCAGACACAACGTCGAAAATTGCTTATGGGCAATGGCCTTGGTCGAGCCCTGGATTGAGCCACGGCGTGCCGCGCAGCTGCTGGGTGGTTTTCAGGGATTACCGCACCGTTTCGAAAGGTTGTCAGGCCCAACGGATATCCACTGTATTAATGACTCTAAGGCGACTAACGTCGGTGCCACAATGGCCGCCCTTGCGGGTTTTGCCCTGGATAGCCGGTTGATCCTAATCGCCGGTGGTGACAGTAAAGACGCGGACTTAGCGCCACTAGGGGATGCGATGCGCGGTCGGGTTCGATTGTTGATCACCCTGGGTAAGGATGCGTCGGCGCTAAATGAGGTAGCGAGTATCAGTGGCGTCGAGCATCAGCAGGTAGCGACAATGGATGAGGCCGTTAGTTCGGCCTTCGCTCATGCTTGCGCGGGCGATACCGTGCTGCTCTCGCCAGCCTGCGCGAGTTTAGATATGTATCCAAGCTTCGTGGCCAGAGGAGAGCACTTTAGAGAGCTGATACTTAACGTCACTGAGGCCCGTCAAGTCGAGGCGTCTCCATGAGCACATCGTCGATACAGATACCCCGTCACGGTGCG
>CACMHG010000007.1 GCA_902613475.1 K189A clade bacterium | reverse complement strand
CACCGTGTCGCCATCCATGGATTCCGCCAACCTTTTTGAGTCCATGGTGAAACCGGTGCTGAACATTTCCGGTAATACTGCGACATCACAGGGCTGGCGCATGTCTGCGAGCGTGGCGGCAAAGTCATCGCGATTGCCTGCCGGGTCATGCCAGCGGGTAGCCGACTGCACTAACCCCACGGTTAAAGGCGACACAGGATATCTGCTGCCTTGGCTAGGGTGTCATCATCCTTTGCGAAACAAAATCGCAGTGCACGATGACGACAAGTGTCGGGGTTTTGATAAAACACACTAATCGGTATGGAAGCGATACCCTGCTCACAGGTCCATCGACGGGCGAGCGCTGTATCGCTTTCTGCAGAGATTGCCGCAAAACCGAGTAGCTGAAAGTAGGTGCCTTGACTGGGCGAGACGGTAAATCTCGAGCCCTTTAACAGCTCGCAAAACAGATCTCGCTTAGTCTGATAAAAGCCAGGAAGGCGCTGGTGATGTTCAGGGTGGTGCTGCAAAAATTCTGCGATCCCTAGCTGCACCGGCGTATTCACGGTAAACGTGACGTACTGATGCACGCGCCGAAATTCTGTGGTGAGGGCCGGCGGTGCGATGCAATAACCAACCTTCCAACCGGTTACATGATAGGTCTTACCAAAGGACGATATAACAAAGCTGCGGGCATAGAGGTCCTCATATGCGCACAGGCTCAGATGCTGTGCATGATCGAAGACCATATGTTCGTAGACTTCATCGCCAATCAGATAGATATCGTTCTTAGCACACAGAGCCGACAAGGCGGCGATGTCGTCCTCGTCCATCACCATGCCAGTGGGATTGTGAGGGCTGTTCAAAATCAGCAGTCGGGTATTGGCGGTGATTGCCGCTTCAATGCGATCCCAGTCAATCCGGTATTGCGGTGCCTGCAAGGGTATGTGCACGGGCACCCCACCCTGCAGCCGAATCACAGGATCATAGCTGTCATAGGCAGGATCGAGCACGATGACTTCATCCCCGGCGTGCACGACCGCAGTAATGGCACAAAAGAGCGCCTCGGTTGCACCAGCCGTCACGGTCAACTCAGTGTCGAAGTCACAGGCCAATCCATATAGGTCCAGTACCTTCGCCGCGATGGCCTGTCGCAGCGCTGCAACCCCTGCCATGGGCGGATACTGATTCTGCCCGTTGCGCATGTGCGAATTAACAGCCTGCAGCAGGGCTTCAGGACCGTCAAAATCAGGAAAACCCTGGGATAAATTTAGCGCCCCCTGCTCATTTGCCAGAGCGCTCATCACGGTAAAGATGGTCGTGCCTACATCGGGAAGTTTGCTGACAGGCTTGGCGAGTGAATTCATGAATTTCCGAATCGAGAATGGCTTTATCGAAGCGACGCCGCGACCTTACGCATCGGGCTTGTATCAGGCAAATGCACGGACATCTGTGACACGAACTAGGAACAACTTTCTTCCAATGCCGTCACGCTGGTAGTATGCGCGCTCATTTCGTCAGCAGCAAAACCCCGTCGAGCAAGGCTCAGTCTGAGCACTCGCACTACCGTTTTAAAGGAGCCCTCAATGGATGACTATAAAGTAGCCGACATCGCCCTCGCAGACTTTGGCCGCAAGGAAATCACCTTGGCTGAGGCAGAAATGCCCGCACTTATGGCTCTGCGCCGGCGCTATGCCAAGGAGCAACCACTCGCAGGGGCGAAAATCATCGGCTGCATTCACATGACGATTCAAACAGCTGTACTGATCGAGACGCTGGTTGAATTGGGCGCTGAGGTGCGTTGGTCATCCTGCAACATTTTTTCGACCCAAGACCATGCCGCTGCAGCCATGGCCGCTAACGGTGTTCCTGTTTTTGCCTGGAAAGGGGAGACAGAGGAAGAGTACGAATGGTGTATCGAGCAGACTATTCTGGCTAATGGCGAACCCTGGGATGCCAACATGCTCCTGGACGATGGCGGCGACCTGACACTGATCATTCACGAAAAATATCCGCAAATGCTGAACAACATTCACGGCATCAGCGAAGAGACGACCACTGGTGTACATCGCCTCTACGAGATGATGCGAGACGGTCAACTCAAAGTACCGGCGGTTAACGTCAACGATTCCGTCACTAAGTCCAAGAACGATAACAAGTATGGCTGCCGTCACAGCCTAAACGATGCGGTAAAACGGGCGACGGATATGTTGATGGCAGGTAAAAGAGCACTCGTCATCGGTTACGGTGATGTGGGAAAGGGTTCTGCACAAAGCCTGCGTCAAGAGGGCATGATCGTGCGAGTTACAGAGGTCGATCCGATCTGCGCGATGCAGGCCTGCATGGACGGCTACGAAGTCGTATCCGCCTATCAAGGCGGTATCAACACAGGCAAAGTCGAGGACATCGACATGCGTTTGTTGCAAGACACAGACCTGCTCGTGACCTGCACTGGCAATGCCAATGTTTGCGATTCCGCCATCCTCAGCTCGCTCAAGAAGGGTGCCTTGGTCTGCAATATTGGTCACTTCGACAACGAGATAGACACGGCGTTTATGCGCGAGCACTGGCGCTGGGACGAAGTAAAAGAGCAAGTGCATATGGTGCATCGCTCAGAGGAGGCCGGTGACTATCTGATTCTGCTCTCTGAAGGCAGGCTGGTAAATCTTGGCAACGCCATGGGCCATCCGTCGCGGATCATGGACGGTTCTTTTGCAAATCAGGTGCTTGCGCAGATGTATCTTTTTGAACAGGCCTGGGCGAACCAGGATGAAAATCAGCGCCAGCCCGTCAGCGTTGAAGTTCTGCCGAAAAAACTCGACGAGGAAGTGGCAGAGCTTATGGTCGAGGGTTTTGGTGGCACGATGACGCGCCTGACCAAATTTCAGGCCGACTACATTGGCGTGGCGGAACAGGGGCCCTTTAAAGTGGAGTCCTACAAGTACTAAATGCCTTATCGGGCCTTGATCGCCAATGCAGCCGCTTAATCAAATCATCAAGACCCTGGATCTCGAAGAGATAGAGCTGAACCACTATCTTGCGACCAGCCCTAATGAGGGCTGGCAACGCGTCTACGGCGGACAGGTCATCGGTCAGGCGTTGGTGGCGGCGTCACGCACCGTGTCGCCGAATAGAAGCGCTCATAGTTTGCACGGCTATTTTCTGCGCGCGGGCGACACCACCATTCCCATTTTGTACAAGGTAGATCGCATCCGAGACGGTAAAAGTTTTACCACCCGACGCGTTGTCGCAGTGCAGCGCGGGCAAGCCATCTTCACCATGTCAATTTCCTTTCAGGTTGATGAAGGTGGTCTCAGCCATCAATTCGATATGCCCAAGGTGCCGGCGCCGGATTCGCTGCCAACGGAAGATGAGCTTCGCCGAGAACAGGCCAAATTTTGGCCGAAAGAGTTTCAGGAGAGTTTTTCTGGTTCTTCAGCGATCCAGGTTAAACCCGTCGACCCTGTCGACCTTCTAAACCCAGAACCGGCACAGGCAATGCAGCGGTGCTGGATGCGCTGCGGTGAGGCGTTACCGGACGACCCGCGAATTCACCAGTGTGTGTTGGCCTATCTGTCGGACTGGTCGCTGCTGGATACAGCCAGCCGACCCCATGCCGTAAGCTTTATGCAGGACAACGTACAGGTCGCGAGCCTTGATCACGCCATGTGGTTTCACCGCCCGTTTCGTGCGGACGAATGGCTGCTTTACGATCAAGACAGCCCGAGCGCGAGCGGGGCGCGAGGGTTCAATCGGGGCCTAATCTACAGTCAGACAGGCGAGCTGGTCGCCTCAACCACACAAGAAGGGTTGTTAAGAGTCCACGCAGAGTCCTAGGGGACTCACTTCACCCTCAGGCCTTGGGAAAGGCTAGCTGCTGCCAGAAACTGCGGTAGTCGTAATCAGTGTCCAACGCAAGATTTAGTCGGTTATAGGATGCAAAATCGCTGACGATATGGGTAATTTGTACAATCCCCAAATCTGTTAACCCTGCATCGCGAAGCCCTTGCACATCCGCGTCGCTAACAGACTTCGCATCGGCGTTTACCTTGAGCGCATATTCGAGAAGCGCCTTTGTGCGAGGCTCATCCACCGTCTATTGCACAATCCATCTCACGCAGCTTTTCAGCTATGCTCTCCGGCGCTATCGCTGGCAAACACGTGAACCTTGTTTACCGGCGGTGGCTTCATTGAGAAACGGGGAGGTTTCATATGAACTTTGAAAAACTACTAGCCATCTTGGCCACCAGTGCCATGCTCATGGCCTGTAATTCATCGGACAGCGCCGATAACACGGGCAACTCAGCCCCTAGCGACACAACACCGCGATTTAGTGGCGTAACCCTAGACATGCCAGCAGAGACTTTTACTGGCACAGCAAACGCCAATGCTCTGCGAAACGCCTACTTTGGTGATTTGCATGTACACACAGACTACTCGTTTGATGCCTACGCATTCGGCACTGTCGCGACCCCCTATGACGCATACCGCTATGCCAAAGGCGAGGCCATCGCTCACCCTGCGGGCTTTGAGGTGCAATTGAGCCAGCCACTCGATTTCTACGCCGTCACAGACCACGCCATGTTCCTAGGTGCAGTAAAGGCTGCTGCAGATACATCCACACGTTTTTCTCAAGAACCACATGTGCGGGACTTGCATGGACTCAACGAACCTGAGAATCGCAATATCAACAGCCTGCAACAGCGGGTACAAACCTTCACTCGCTTTCTTCCAGAAACCTTGGCTCGGATTGGTCGCGGTGAGACTGACCAAGCAATGTTGGCTGACATTGCGAAAAACGCTTGGGCAGACTCGGTAGCTGCCGCCAATGCTCACTATCAGCCGGGACAATTCACGACATTTGCTGCCTATGAGTACACTTCATCGACCGACCAGCGCGGTAATTTGCACCGAAACGTTATCTTTCGCGACACCGATAAGCTGCCCGTCGTACCGTTCTCACGCTTTCACAGCCAGAATCCGGAAGGTCTTTGGGACTGGATGGATGCAATTCGAGCGCAAGGCATTGAGGCCTTGGCCATACCGCACAATTCGAATGGTTCGAATGGCGCCATGTTTATGATGGTTGACTGGGCCGGCCAGCCTATCGATGAAGCCTACGCCAAACAGCGGATACGCAATGAGCCCCTGGTAGAGCTGACCCAAGTGAAGGGTACGTCGGAGACTCACCCTACCCTCTCACCCGAGGATGAGTGGGCAAACTTTGAAATTATGCCGTTTCGCGTCGCCACCACTCTTTACAGCGAACCCAAGGGTTCCTATGCCCGCGATGCGCTGCGCCGCGGTCTAACACTGCAAGACAACAATCTAACCAACGCCTACCAATTTGGCTTTGTAGGCGCTTCCGACACTCACACTGGAGCGGCATCTCTTGATGAGAAAAACTATTTTTCCAAGGTTGGCTTGCTGGACAGTAACGGTGGCCTTCGCGGTTCAGAGCCGCTGACCTCTGGCGACGCGGAAATTATCACTGCTGCAGGACGGGTAGAAGTACAGGATATAGGCGGAAAAAAATACGCGACTGGTGCTTATGAGACATGGGGAGCGTCCGGGCTGACCGGTGTTTGGGCGGAAGAAAATACGCGAGAAGCCATTTATGGCGCGTTCCGTCGTAAAGAGACTTTTGCCACGTCTGGGCCGCGCATGAAGGTTCGCCTATTCGCTGGCTATGATCTGAATGACAACAACTTAAATGGTGCAGAACAATTGCAGGAGGCCTACAGCGATGGCGTTGCCATGGGTTCTGAAATTCAAGCACGCAATGGCGACACCCCACGGTTGCTGGCTTGGGCGGCGCGCGATCCTGACTCCGCAGCGCTGCAAAGGCTGCAAATTGTCAAAGGTTGGAGCGTCAATGGTGAGAGCTTCGAAAAGGTCTATGACGTTGCCTGTTCAGATGGTGGCAGCGTCGATCCTGAGACTCATCGCTGTCCCGACAACGGTGCAACCGTCGACCCGGGAAGCTGCGCAATCAGCTCTGACCTCGGTGCAGGAGAGCTAAGAGCCGGATGGGTTGACCCAGATTTCAATCCAGAGCATCGGGCCTTCTATTACGTACGTGCACTGGAGAATCCCACCTGCCGATGGTCGACTTGGGATGCTCTAAGAGCGGGTGTGACGCCCAGAGATGACTTGCCGGCAACCATTCAAGAGCGTGTCTGGTCATCGGCCATTTGGTATCAGCCTGACAACAGCTGATACCAGGTCTCGCGGGCGCAAGTTAGCGACGGCTTCCGGTCTACAATCGAGCTTTTTTTGCTAGCTGCGGCCGCGGCCCCTTGGATCTGCATAGGTGTCGCTTTGTTGGGCACCAGCTGGGTTGCCTTGCTGGGCGCGCTGGCTGATTTGCACATCCACACCTGGCGCCTGCTGTCGGGCCTGATTGCCTGACGGCGGTTGTGCCTCAGCCCGTTGGGCTTGAGCGTTCTCCGGGGACTTCTGCACTGCCGCCTTTGCATTTGGCCCAGTGGCCATGCCTCCATAACCGATTCCTTCGGGCATCTTTTTCTCCTGACTTAGAACCTAAAGATTTGTTGAAACGAAAGGTTATCAGGTTCTTTCTTATCGTCTACTTTTGGATGACATTTGATTGCAGCACAAAGAGAGGCAGAGCTGATGGGCAGCTCTGCTAATATTTCCCCATGCGAGCTTCTCGATCAGATTTTCCGTGGCATTCGCCACCGTGGCAGGATGGCGTACCTAAGTATCGTCTGGGCCTGCGCCCTATTTCCCCAGATCAGTGGTTTCACGGTAAACCGTCTCTGCAGCTGAGAGTACACAAATACGGCCTGCTGCGACGTCACTACCCTAAGGTTGTACAAACGCTGCCGAACACCGACATGCCTCAACAGCTGCTTGCGCGTAAAATGCAGGAGCACGGCTGGTTTCAACCGGACCGGGCGCAACCGAACATATTCACTGATCTGGTTGCCGAGCTGTCCCTGCAAGTTGCCGATGATCTATGCCTTTTGGAAACCGGCGGGGAACAGCGATTAATCGCCGGGAGTGTCTGTTCACCCAGCTACTGGAATATCCAGCAGAAAATCGGCCTCTCCATGGCGGCAGTGCATCAACCCGTTACAACCCTGCAGACTAAAATTGGCGCACAGATCCAGCGATTTATTCAACACTCGCCGGTGATGACCCCATTCGAGCGCAGCAACTGGTTCGTGCATGGCGATCGCGAGCGTCTCCACCTGTCTCCAGAAGGTGCTATCAACGCTAAACCCGATCAATGGTTTGTGCGCTCGGAAAGAGAGACCCTGTGTCGCTTTAGCGACGACTATCTATTGTTCACGATCAATGTCCGCTTCGCCCCGCTGCGGGATATTTCAAGTTACCCCAAGGCTCTAACCGACATGCAAACTTCTTTATTGAGTTTTGATACCGATGAGATCGAGTACTTTGGCGGACGCCATAAATTTGACCGGCTCTGGGATTATTTGTCGGCACTAAGTTGATTGGCTGCGCCACTGTCAGTACAGGTTCATTAAGGAAGCTCTGCAGGGCTGCAGATCTGGCAAGAAGCCTTTAACGAGACGCCTATTTTTTATTACTAACAGGTGGATTTAGATTAATCACGGGCATATCGAATTTGCCCTCCCACCACGGTCAATTCAACTCGAAGCTTGGCGATCTCAATTTCGTCAACGGTAAAAAAGTTGTCGGACAACACCACCAAGTCCGCCCACTTGCCCGGTGTGATCGAGCCTTTCACGTCTTCTTCAAACGCGGCGTAAGCGTTGTTGATGGTATAGCTCGCCAGAGCCTCAGCTCGCGTCAGTGCCTGTTCGGGTATAAACAGCTCACCCTTGGCTGTCATGCGCGAAACCGTTGCGTAAAGCGACGCGATTGGATCAATAGGCTCCACAGGCACATCGGTACCGTTTGCCAGCACAGCGCCGCTGTCGATCAAATCCCGCCAAGGATAAGAAGTTTGAACGCTGCGCTGGACGCCAAGCCGCAGTGGGATCCAAGGGCCATCCGAGGCACTGTGAATACCTTGGAATGCTGCGATAACGCCAAGGTCGGCAAACCGACCGACGTCCGCAGGATCGACATGCTGAGCGTGTTCAATACGCCACCTTAGGGTTTGCCCAGGAACCTCGGCGGTGGAGAAAGCCTGTTCATACAAGTCTAAGATTTCGCGATTGGCGCGATCGCCAATGGCATGGGTATTTAATTGATAGCCATGCTCAATAGCCAGCTTCGCGGTCTCCATGATTTCCTCGATGGGCTCAAGGACCAATCCTGCCGTGCTCGGCAAGTCAGCATATGGCGCCAACAACCATGCCCCGTGAGAACCAAGCGCGCCATCGACCTGCCGTTTGATCGAGCGGACCGTCAGAAAGTCGTTGTCCTGGGCCACCATGCGATAGGCAGCAAGGTTCTCTGCTAATTCGGCGTTACTTTGACTGCGCACCATGACGTTCAGTCGTATGGGCAGTTCTTCAGCGGCTTCCATTTCTTTGTAAAAATCGATGGTAGCGAAGTCGGCGCCGGCATCATGAAAGGAGGTAACCCCGTGGGCGAGTGCTTGCTCTCCTGCCAGAAGCACTCTCTCTCGTAGTTCCGCACGCTTTTGCGATTCAGGACGCTGCGCCTGATAGGCTTCGCCGACCTTGGCAACTAGACGTTGAGCGGTCTCTCGCAATAACCCGGTGGCCCGCCCGTCTGCGTCGCGGACAATGGTGCCGCCATCAGGGTCCGGGGTTTCATCGAAGATGCCAGCAGCGGCCAATGCAGCATCATTGGCGAAGGCCGCATGACCGCTGGCATGCCCCAACAGAACTGGATTATTCGGCGAGACCAGACTTAGGGTTCGATTGATCGGCACTCCATCAACTGCTACCTCGGGAGCGCGATCCCATTTCTCTTGGTGCCAGCCGCGACCAAATATCCATTGTCCTGGCTGTGCACGATCAACCGCACTAGCGACGCGGCTTATCGCCTGATCCCAGGACCGAATATCACTTAGGTCAATGATTTGTTGAGACCGACCAAAACTCATGAAGTGACCGTGCCCCTCGATCAATCCGGGAATCACCATGCGACCGTCTAGCTCGACGACCCGAGTATCTGGGCCAATCCAGGCGGCGATTTGTTCATCATCGCCGACCGCACTGATCAGATGCTCAGTAAGTGCAATTGCCGTAGCCCCCACAACATCGGGATCCATACTCGCCACGGTGCCGCCTCGCAGAACCATGTCCGCGACGGGTTTTGAGCCCCAAGGCTCCGAATCCTCTGTCGCTGTTTTATCTCCGCTGTCGAGGGAGCAGGCCGACATGACCAGTAGGCTTCCGACGAAGAAACCCGCGCAAACTTTTTTCCGACCCAGGCGAAACCCGTTTTTACTGAACATGCGAGCGGACCTTAAAAACACCGTGCCCGCATCATTGCGAGAACAACTGTCTAAGGCAAGTAAGCTGTAAAACGCGACCAAAACTGAGACGCATATTGCAATCCTCGACTGAAATTAAATCTTTCTATTTTGGAATATGTTTGTTTTTAATTATTCCATATACCTGAGAGATAGCGTTGGCTGTAATGCCCTCCAACGCAACACCAACGCATTCAACTTTAGGAAAAGTCATGCAACAGTCAGCTGCTAACAAGATCGCTCCGCAACAGACAAAGATCGAGATTCCCGAAATCAAGAAGAGTTTGCCTCTTCGCAAGATCGACGAGGAGTTGTCGGAATTCGAACGCGCAAGACAGGCCAGCAAAACGTGGTCCATGGGCCAAGACTGATCTCGAGGTAGAACTCCCGTTGGGTTCCTTGTCGGCTCGACTAACGGGTCGAAAGATTCTGCCGCGCCTAATCGCACCGAAATGGCGCGTCCTGCCTCTGCGGGCGCTCTGGCACTAGCGGACGAGATCCGGCATATTTCTGGCATCTACTAACATGCCTAAGCCCATGCCCACACCACGCTTTCACTTTCAGACCTCACGCCGCTTATGAGCACCGTCGATACTCGAAACTTGCTCGAGCAACCTCTAACGCTCCCATGCGGAGCGGTTATACCGAACCGAATTTGCAAGGCCGCCATGACCGAGGGCCTAGCAACCCCCGAAGGCTTGCCTTCTGCTGAACTAAACCGTTTGTATGAACTATGGAGTGACGGCGGAGCGGGTGTTCTGCTGTCAGGAAACATCCAGGTCGATGCCGATCACCTGGAAAGACCCGGTAATGTCATCATTGATCGATTACCGAATAACGAAATGCAGGCAGCTCTGACAAGTTGGGCCCAAGCGGGTACGCGCAACGGCAACCACTTTTGGGCACAGATCAGCCACGCAGGTCGGCAAACCCAAACCAATGTCAACAAACAGCCCAAGGCACCGTCCGCGGTTACCGTCGGATTACCTGGCGGACAATTCGGCCAGCCCGTCGCCATGACCGAGGCGGAAATTATCGACATAACGGGCCGTTTTGGCACCTGCGCAAAAGCCTGTCAGGAAGCAGGCTTTACCGGCGTACAGGTACATGCTGCCCATGGCTACCTGATTTCGCAATTTCTCAGTCCGCGCACAAATCTCCGCACAGATGATTATGGTGGCACCCTCGAAAATCGCGCGCGCATACTGTTGGAAGTCGTCTCCTCGATCCGACAGGCGGTAGGCTCGAGCTTTCCCATCGCAGTAAAACTCAACAGTGCTGACTTTCAGAAAGGCGGATTCGATTTCGCCGACAGCATGCGGGTGGCGAAGTGGCTTGAAGACGCCAGCGTAGATGTTATCGAAATATCAGGTGGCACCTATGAGCAACCACGCCTTTTGGGTGTCGAAGGTATCGAAGAGGTCGCCGAGCAAGACGTCAAAGCCAGCACCGTGGCGCGGGAGGCCTACTTCCTTGATTTCGCCCTTGCAATGCAGCAGGAGGTTTCGATACCGCTCATGGTCACCGGTGGCTTCCGTCAAAAACAGGCGATGGAGGCAGCGCTGGAGAACGGTGCGGACATCATCGGCCTAGGCCGCCCCATGTGCGTTATGACCGACGCGCCAAGCCGCCTATTTTCAGGACTCGCGGAGTTGCCTCGTTACGAGTCCGAACTGACCTTTTTTCCAACCTGGCTGAGCTTTCTAAGCCATTTTAAAACGTTTCGCACCCTTTCAACCTTTGGGGTTCAGTATTGGTACTACGCGCAACTAGAGCTTCTTGGGCAGTCCGGCACACCTCAGCCTGAGATGAGTACGATGTCTGCGAGTAAGCGTGTGATGGCTCAGCAAAAAAATTGGCTTGCTCAGCGCCCGCCTCGTTAATCACCGAGATTATGTCTGAATTGGGGAGATCCAAATGAAAAAGAGTTTGGTCAATAGATTGTGCGTTGCCGGCGCTCTTTTGCTGACGTTTGTGGCGATACAAAGTCAGGCAGAATCACCCGAGTCTAACGACCGCGATCTGACCGGCGAGAACGGCATTTTGTTCTGGGGTCCTGACCAGCAGGTTTACGGTTTCCCGCGTCTTGCAGAGCTCTATCCAACGAGGAGCATTCAGGGACAAGAGGTTCCACTACAGCTGCCAATCAGATTGAGCAATCTCGACGCATTTAGCTACAGCTACGCAGAACAGATACATACCGTAGATTCCCATATGCAAAGCGAGCGGACCGCGGGCTTGCTGGTCATTCAAAATGGCGAAATCAAAGTTGAGCGCTACGGCCTAGAACATCATGCCAATGCTCCTTGGGTATCCTTTTCAGTAACCAAGTCAGTTGTCAGCATGCTATTTGGCGCGGCCGTCAAGGATGGCTACATCGCCTCTATCGATGATCCGGTCAGCGATTACTTGCCCGTGTTCGAGGACAGCCCCTATGCCGATGTCTCCATCAAACACATCCTGCAAATGGCTTCAGGCATGGCGTGGAACGAGGACTATGCAGACCCCGCATCCAACATCGTCAACCTGCCTGGCGAAGAAATGGCTGGATTTAAGTACATGCGGAACCTGCCTAGGGTCGCCAAGCCCGGCACCGTGTTTAACTACAACACGGGTGAAACCAACATAGCTGGGGCGATCTTACGCAAGGCAGTGGGCAAAAATCTGAGCGACTATGCGTCGGAAAAGGTCTTCCTGCCCGGCGGGATATCGAATACAGCCAACTGGCTGCTCGGCGCACCTAACGGCAATGAATTCGCCGGCTGCTGCATCAGCGCCAACCTACGCGACTATGGTCGTATTGGGCTCTTTGCCCTGCAGAACTCTCAGGCAAGCAGCCCAAGCAGCCCGCTCGCACCGAACTGGATGCAACAGTCGACAACACCATCTCCAGGCTACGACGGTTACGGTTTTTTCTGGTGGCTCACGGATTCGGGCGTTTACTCAGCCCAAGGTGTTTTTGGTCAGTTTGTTTTTGTCGACGCAAATCGTGATTTGGTCATCGTCTTACAAAGCGCCTGGCCGGAGGCATGGAATACAGATCTCGAGAATCGGGCGTTGTCCTTTATCGGCGCTCTTGCCGACTATGTCGTTGCGGGGGATTAGCTCGGCCCACCCAACGCCAAGCTCTCCATCCTTTCTCGCGGGCTATAACCGCCGCGCACCGGATCAATACCCAGATTGGATCTGGGCCCTACTGCATGTCGATTGCAGTCTTGAAATGCGGTCGATTGGCGACCCGCTCAACGTAGGCCTTGAGATACGGCATATCTTCACCCACACAGCCAAGGCGATTGCTCATAAAACACGCGTGTCCGAGCATTATGTCTGCGGCGGAAAAATCACCAATCAAATAATCCCGGCCCTCTAACGCCTCGTTCACGGGTACCAGCGCCTTGCTTAGCAAACGCTGAGCCTGACCCAAGGCTGTGGCATCCTGTCGTTCCTTAGGCAGCAACAGAGTTTGTACAACGATGGTATTTACCGGCGGCATAACCATGCCCTCGCAATAGTGGAACCACTGCAAAAATTCTGGAAACTCCGGCGCATCATCTGACGGTCGCAGTCCGCCATTCTTGTGACGTGCAATAACGTATTCAACGATCGCCCCTGATTCAAATATTCGAACATCGCCGTCATCAAGCACCGGCACGCGTCCAAGGGGATGACGAGCCCGATGTGCATCAGACTTCAAATCCTGAGGATGAAAAGCCATCTTGTTGATCTCATAGGGAAGTTCCAGTTCTTCCAGGAGCCAGACAATTCTGCCCGCTCGGGAGTTGGGTGCGAAGTGAAGGGTTAACATTGCTAGGGCCTCCTATTTTTATGGTGTCGTAGGATCATGATTTTCACCTGCCACTGGGTGGAGAAGCGTTGGATTCATATGGTCAGCGCGAAAAACCACTTAGGGTGCCGCGCCTGCGTTCGCTTGCAACTCTGCCAGCACCGCCACTAGGGCACTCTCATCGCCGCTAATCGTCTGCTTAGGATCAAGATCGGGCCAGAGTTTTTTCGCCGTCTGAATATTTGCCAGCAGGGCTGTGCGTTGTGGGTCGTTTTGGATCTTTGCGATAAACCTTGCCGCAATCTCGATAAACCCTCGGGCGTCCTGATATTCCTGCAGATCTGCAATCTCGCCGTCAATGACACCGGCCCGGTATTCGATCAGCGCCTGCTCGATTAGGGAGTTAGCCACCCTTAGCCGATCGGAATCCGCAAGCTCAACGCTAGCAACAATGTCATCAATCGCATTCATGACCTGCTGATAGGACTGGCGAAAGTCTCCCTTTGAGGATGAGGTGAACTGGCCGGACATCGCCTCGAGCTCTGCGGCAAAGCCTGGCGAACTTACGGCCTCAAAAAAAGGCACCAGTTCTTGGTAGACCTCTTGCGCGGGATGTTTAGCGTGCCTCGCGCCCAGCTCGAACAGATCGGCCTCCACCAGCTGTGAAGCTACCCAAAGATGCCCCTGTATCAAGCCAAGCTTGGTAACGAAGTGTGCGTCCTCGCTACCCTCCATGGAAGAATTCGTCTGAGCCAATGTTGTTTGAGGGGCATTTAGCGGCACATCGGACGCTGGCACTGTCTCGCCGCACCCGGCCAGCAGAAACAGACAACTCCACAGCAACGTGCGGGTTCGCTTCGCGCGCTTCAAGTTAGCTCGCGCTCATCGGGAACGGATGCTGCATCGCGTGAAAGCCGACTGCCTAGTCGGCGCCGTCGCTGCTCGCATCGTTAGTGTCCGCATTGGCCTGCCACTCGCTCTCGAGCAGTCGGGCCCCGCGCAAAATATTCCCCATGGCGTAATTGCCCTCATGGCAGGCGTATTCGTAAACCTTGCTGTGTGGCTTGCTTTGCCACTCGTATTTCCCGCTCCACTCCGCCTCCCAAACCGTCGGGTCGTTGACGGTGAAATCGTAGAGAAGGTTACCGTCATCGCGGCGACTAAAGCGCTCGGTGACGTGCAGATTTTCATCCGCACCTGCCAGTCCATTCACTTTTCTAAAATTCTTTGTCTCCACCACAAGAACATCGCCATCCCAATAAGCAATGGAATCACCCAACCACGTTCGATTGCTCTGCGGCCCGTGCTCGGAGTCGATTCGAATGATGCGCGCGTCATGCACCATCTCCTGCAAAATCATCACATGGGTATCGGTTTGAACAATGCGTTTGTAGTTATTGTAAAGGCTAGGAATGGTAGGCACCGTCGCGGCAAAACTGATCAGGCAGCGCTCAGATGGCGCCAAACTTTCCGGACCGTCGAATGGCCCCGGACCAGGCTGCTCTAGCCAGGTCGCGGTACCGGTATTTTCATGAATAAAACTCTGATAAATATCACCCATTCTACCGCTCACACCTGGCAAGGTGGCGGGCCGGCGACCATTGGACGGCTCATAGACAATCGATGTGCGCACGACGCCCTCGGCTTGAGTCATCTCCGAACCCATATCAATGTAAAAAGCGTTGTAGCCGCCCACACCGCCAGCGCCCGCAACGTTCAAGCCGTCTCCTCCCTTGGGAGGCGCGCCGCGCTCCGGATCGCTGGTGTTCTCCTGGGTCCAGTCGAGGGCCACACCAATGGCCCAGTTGAGTAGCGACGCTGCCCAGGGATAGAGCGAGCCTACATCACCCAAAAATTCCGGTCGCTCGAGCGGCGTCAAAGTCGCGGTATCGTACGTCCCGGAAAGATCTGGTTTACCCGAGGGTGTACGCGGCACCTCAGCCTGTACAGACGTAGTCGATGCAATCAGCAGCATCGCGATTGAAGCGTATTTTGTTAATTCCATGATTTTTAATTCATCCCCACGTTATGCCACGATAGTAGCTTCTCTGTGGTCACGAGCAAACCCAACAACCTCAGCTTCGGTAGATTATGTTTCAACACCTAGCACGCGTTTTGGCAGCAGAAATAGCACTTCACAAACACAATAAGGTCAATCGACAGGGCGTCGTTAGCCCTAACGCCCAGCATTTTCATGTCATCAAGGACATTCTGCCCGAACACGTATTCAAGGATCTGCGAGAGGCCGCGAATCAACTGCAATCAAGCTCAATTCGAGAAGACAGCGACTGGCGCAAAGGCCAAGCCATAGGCGGGCATGAGCTCAAGGGTAGCGGTTTTGCGCCCTGGCTCGAGCATATGTCAAGCGCGGCATTTCAGCATCGAACCCGCGAAGCAACGGGTATTGAAACACTGGCCCTCGTCCCCGAAGCCGACACCAACCGGATCAGCTTGCTCTTTTACAGCGGCCCAGTGTTCGCAGCAGCAGATACCGACGTGCAGGGGGATGGCACAGATTGGCATATGGACGGCAACATCTACTTAGGAGACCGATGGGCGGGCATATTAACCTTGGTCGAAGATACCCAGGACGACATATCGAAGCTGGAACTTCAGCCCAATGGTCAGATCGCAACAATACCCAGAGCAGGGCTGGAAAACTCACTGATCTTGTTTCAGGGCGATCATGTACTGCATCGGGTTAGGGCCATGGCCCCGGACGAGCGTCGTGTCGTCATGAGTTTATTATTTTCTGATTGGCCAGTTCGCACGCGCAACCCCTGGCTGCGACGATACCAGTCCAAGGTCAATCTCGCCTTTTACGGCAACCTCCGCAGCTAGAAACAAAAAGCAGATCGAACCAGATACAGCCAAATAAAACGTCCATTAACCGAATATAACCAGGGGCTTTAAGGGGTTATCATATCGCGCTTGATTCTTATTGGCGTGCGCCGAGCCCTTCAACTCATCTCAGTCGCGCCACCTGGGGAAAAAATGAGACATTCAGTTAATCTAACGGTCAGACCCCTATCTGTAACACTGATTGCTGGCATGCTGATTTTCAGCAGCGCAGCCAGTTATGCGGAAAAAGTGTTCAGAGTCTGTGTTGGCAGTTATTCGACTCTGGAAAATGCGCGTAATGCGCTCGACGCAGCCAACATCAGTTTGGGCGATGGTTTTGAAGTAGCACGTGCTGACAGTGCCTCGGGTACGTTGTATCGAATATTGTCCCAACCTTATGCAAGTCGCTTAGACGCTGAAAAAGCCGTTGCCTCGGCTAGAGGCGCCGAAATATCTGGCGCTTGGATCGTCGCATCAAGGCGACAAGAATCTGTAGATGCCGCGTCTACGCCTGTCTCTACGCCACCATCCTCGAATCGCCTGAGTACCCTGCGCTCCAATACTTTGCCACCGCGGCCTGCGGCACCGACAGGCGACACCGCCAAGACGGTGGCCCTAAACGGTGCGGCAGGGGTTTCGGTGCAGTTGGCTGAACAGCGTTCTTCGGCCTCGACAAAGGACGCCATTCGCATCATCAAAACTGATGAGTCTGCAGCGGGAATAACAATCGATGGTCGCCTGAACGAGAGCATCTGGAGCAATCTGCCCAACGTCGGCAAGTTTGTCGTCCTTGAACCCGACACATTGGCCGACGTACCCCACGCAACGAACATCAAACTCGCCTATACAGACAAGGGGCTATACGTCGGCGCGGATCTCGAACAGCCCAAGGACACCCTAATCAGACGCCTTTCGGGACGTGACGTGTTCTTTGGTTTGAACCGCGACAGCATCAACCTAACGCTGGACACCTCCGGCGAGGGCCTCTACGGGTTCTGGTTTGGCATCAACCTAGGTGATTCCCTCATGGATGGCACCGTGCTGCCAGAGTATCGGTATTCCAACGAATGGGATGGCCCATGGCGGGGCGCGTCTACGGAGACTGACACCGGTTGGTCTGCGGAGTTTTTTATTCCATGGAGTGCCATATCGATGCCAAGCGCCGGCGACGTGCGCAACATGGGCATTTACATGTCACGCAAGGTAGCTTACCTTGACGAGCGATGGGGTTGGCCTGCGCTGCCCAGCACTCAACCGAAATTCTTATCGGTTTTGCAGCCAGTAGAGTTGAAAGGCATTGCGCCACGGCAGCAATACAATATCTATCCTTTTGCGGCGGTTACTCGAGACGGCATTGATGACGAAACCCGCTACCAAGTCGGCGCTGATTTGTTCTGGAGGCCCTCAAGCAATTTTCAGTTAAACGCCACGCTGAATCCGGATTTTGGCAATGTTGAGTCTGATGACGTCGACGTAAATTTGAGCGCTACTGAGACTTTCTTCCCGGAGAAACGCCTATTTTTCGTCGAAGGCCAGGAGATATTTGTCTCCTCCCCACGGGCGGACACACGCGGTAGTGGCGTCGGCAATTCAGGACCACCGACGACCATGGTCAATACGCGCCGCATCGGCGGCAGGCCCCAGTCGCCAACCCTGCAGCCGGGACAAACGGTATCAGCCAGAGAAGTCGGTTTACCCGCCGAGTTGATCGGGGCGGCTAAGGGCACAGGTCAGATCGGTAATTTTCGCTATGGTGTGCTCGCCGCATTTGAGGATGAGGTGGCTTTTAACGCCGCGCAAAACGGCCAGGACCTGCGCGTCACCCAAGACGGCAGCGACTATGGCATCGCCCGATTGTTGTATGAAAACAACGACGACGGCTACCGCGCCCTAGGTTTGCTGTCTACCGCGGTTCAGCATTATGACCGAGACGCATATGTCACCGGCATTGATTGGCATCTGCTCACTCGAAGCGGCAAGCTAAAAATGGATGGTCAAGTGTTTCGGTCGGACCTGGACAGTGTCGATGTCGGCTACGGCGGATTCGTCGATTTCGAGTACACATTCCGTCGAGGGGTCAAACAACGTCTGGGCATCGAGTACTTTGACGATGATGTGAACATCAACGATTTGGGCTTCCAATCGCGCAACAACTACCGACAAATTCGCACCGCCCATACTCGCACTACCTCTGATCTAAGCTGGGCCAGAAATAACCAGTTCGATGTGCGCGCCGCGCTGATGGAAACCGGCGACGGCCTCCTGGGGCGCGGGGGCATCTTTTTTGCCAACCGAACAACGTTCAATAACTTAACGTCGCTGACACTGCGTCTTGAGCACTTTCTTCCGAGTTACGATGATCTCAATGGCTTTGGAAACGGGACGTTTCGAACCGCGGAAAAAACCGGTGGAGGAATTAAATTTGAATCCAACAGCACCAAGGCTTTGAGCTATTCTCTGGGTGCCGGCTATTTCGAGGAGGATTTGGGCGGCGACAGCTTTCACTACGATGCATCCATTGATTGGCGTCCACTTGATGGCCTAAATTTATCTGCGGGTCTCAGCTACTTTGACTACGACGGATGGCTGTTGCACCAAGAAGATCGCAACATGACGACCTTCATTGGCGAAGGCCTGGAGCCCTACTTTACGCTTGAGTACTTTGTAAGCGCGAAGCAACAGTTCAAGCTGTCGGTGCAGTGGGTTGGCATTGAGGCGATTGAAGACGAGTTCTATCGTATTCCCGACAGTGCTGGCAGGTTGGTACCAACGGTCAAACCCAATGCGGAATCAGACTCTTTTTCCATATCTGATCTCGTCTTCCAAGCTCGCTACCGATGGGAAATGGCGCCCTTATCGGATTTGTATATTGTTTACATCAGGGCAGCTGACGTGACGCGTCCATTAGGACGAGATGACTACAGTGATTTTCTTGATCGAGCCTGGGCCCAACCCATTGCAGATCAGCTTGTCATGAAAATCCGCTACCGATTCGGCTCCTAAAAACTTTCGCACTATTTTTCAGGAATTTCGCCATGCGCCTTATTTCACTTATGGTAACCCTACTCATCTTCTCAGGCACTTGCGTTGCGCAAGCGGCCTATAAGCTGGAAACCGTAGCCGAGGGCTTGAACTTTCCCTGGTCTATCGCGTTTCTGCCGAGCGGTGGTTATTTGGTCGCCATGCGCAGCGGTGAGGTACGCCGCATTTCGACAAATGGCGATGTCTCCGAGCCCATAACGGGCCTGCCCGACAGCTATGTGATGAGTCAGGGCGGCTACTTTGATATCACCCTGGATCCTAATTTTGTCAGCAACCAGCGGGTGTATTTGTCTTTCGCCCACGGCACTGCGGACGCAAATGCCACGCGCATCGTCGCGGGTCGGCTAGAAGGCAACACCGTAACCGGTGTTGAACCAATCTTTACCGTGACGCCGCTAAAAGATACCCCCGTACACTATGGCGGCAAAATGCTCTTTCAATCCGATGGCACATTACTCATGACCACCGGGGACGGATTTGAGTATCGCGAAGCTGCGCAAGACCCGTATAACCTGATGGGAAAGGTTATACGCATCAACTCTGACGGATCCATTCCTGCCGACAACCCCTTTGCTGATGGTCAAAATGGGCATCCGGCAGTCTGGTCCTATGGGCACCGCAATCCTCAGGGGCTGGATCTAGATCCAAGTACCGGGAATGTCTACGCTCACGAACATGGCGCCAAGGGCGGAGATGAGTTGAACCTTATCAAGCCCAAAGCCAACTATGGTTGGCCAGCGGTGACTAAGGGCACGAACTATTCGGGCGCCTATGTATCGCCCCTACGCAGTGCACCCGGCACGGAAGAACCGCTAACCCACTGGACGCCAAGCATCGGTGCGTCTGGTCTTGCCATCTATCAAGGAAACGCTTTTCCACAGTGGCGCGGCAAGCACTTTGTCGGTGCCCTTGTCGACGAGGATATTCGTATGCTCACACTTAACGGCAACGAGGTAACGCAAGAAGAGGTGGTCTTCCGCGAAATCAAAGCCCGCATTCGAGACGTGCGCATCAGTCCTGCCGGCATGCTGTACATTCTCACTGACAGCGACCAAGGCAAGGTGATACGCATCTCACCTGCCCGCACCGAGGAGTCTTAAAGCCATGATCAAAACGACCGGATCTTTTCTACTGGCGGTCATCGCTGCCTACCTGTTGGGCGCGATTTTTGTCAGCCAAGGCAATATCGCAGCCGTGGTCGCCTTGGGATTCGACGTGGGTATGGGACAGCGGCTCGATGCGGCAGTTCACGATATGTTGAATATGACCGACATCTATTTGCCCCTGGTGGCCACCAGCCTTTTGCTGGGATTTCCCGTTGCCTATGCCATTGTGCGAAAACGACCACACCTGCGCCTGATCGGATACACGATGGCGGGTTTTGTGGCATTGATTGCGATTCACGTCATCATCAAAGCGGTCGTTGGGATTTCAGGTGTAGCACCCACGCGCACGCTGCCGGGATTGTTATGCCAGGGCATTGCAGGCGGTGTGGGCGGCTATCTCTTTTATAGGCTCACCTCCAACTTACAGAGCGACTAGAGCGCTGACTTCAGGGCCTTTGTCTTAGAGAACACGCATGGAAACCATACTTTCCCGACCCGCTAAAATTCTCAGCCAATCTCAGCGAGAGGCCTATTTTAGCGACGGATTTATTGGCGTTGAGCATCTGGTGGGCGAACCTTGGCTCAGCAGGCTGCAGGATGTTACCGCCGAATTCATTGACATCAGTCGAGGTATCGAAGGCAAGGACAAACGCTTCGATCTGGAACCCAACCACAATGCCGATGAGCCGCGGATACGCCGCCTGAACTCCCCAACCGATTTCCACGAGACCTACTGGGAATTTGCCAGCCAGGGCCCCTTTGTGGATGTTGCCGAAGACCTACTTGGCCCCAACGTAAAATTTCATCACTCCAAACTGAACTTTAAATGGAGCGGCGGCGGTGAAGAGGTCAAGTGGCATCAAGACATTCAGTTTTGGCCGCATACCAACTATCAAGTGCTCACGCTGGGGGTGTACCTGGACGATGTTACCGATGATATGTCGCCCATGGGAGTCATCCCAAATAGCCACAACGGACCGCTGTATGATCTTTATGACGAATCCGGCAAATGGAATGGTGCGTTAAACGACGTGGATATTGACGCTCTCGATGTGGCGAGCGCGGTCTATCTGGGCGGACCAGCAGGTTCGATCACCGCTCACAACTGCCGCTGCGTGCATGGCTCCGCCCCTAATCGAGCGCCCAAGCCCCGACCCCTACTTTTGTGCGCCTACTCCGCAGCCCACGCCATACCCATTACCAATCTTACCGCCAAGGGTAAGTATGCGGAGGCGATCGTGAGAGGCGAGCGTTCCAAATGGGTCCAGTTCGACCCGAGGCCGGTGCTATTGCCACCGGATTGGTCGAAGACAGGCTACAAATCTATTTTTGAGCACCAGCAGGGAGATGGGTGACCCTGTTGCAGTGCCACCTACACTTGCCCTTCAAAGCCGTTGTTCAGCGACCACCAAAAGAAGTAACCCATGGCCAGGCCAAAGACTGTTGTGTGAAAAACGAAGCTGAACAAAAGATTCGACCAACTCGCCATAAATCCAACCGACTGAAGAAATGTCATCCCGATACCGAAGGGCAACCCTGCCAACACTAGCCCTCTTAATCCAGAGCTGGGCACGAGTGCTAAAGGCCTAGCACGCCTTTCGCCATCACATTGCGCTGAATCTCATTCGAACCGCCATAAATCGACGCTGCTCGACTGAAGTTCATGTCGGCTACCGCGCTGACGGCATAGTCTGGACCCGGTGCTGGTAGATTGCTTTCGCCGCGAATCAGCGATACTTCAAAAGGCAGGCTGTAGTGACCGATGGCCTCTACCCGCAGAGCTCGCAGATTTTGCTCGACCTCGGAGCCGATAATTTTCAGCATAGAAGCCGCATCACCGGGGTTACCCGTGGCCTCCATGCTGGCAATTACCCGGGCCTCCTGAGCGGCCAGCGCATTGAGCTGCACTTCCACGGCAGCCAATCGCATCATGAAATCAGAATTCTCGGCCAGACTTTCGCCATCGCCGTTGCCTTCTTGGCGCGCGATCTCTTTAAGTTGGCCTACCAAACGTTTAGACGCAGCCACGTTAGCAATGCCCGCCCGTTCATTACCCAGCAGAAATTTCGCATAAGTCCAGCCGGCATTTTCTTCACCGATTAGGTTCTCAACGGGTACCCGCACGTCTTCAAAGAACACCTGATTGAGGTGGTGCATACCATCTATGGACACAATCGGCTTGACCTCCAAACCCGGGGTGTTCATGTCAATGAGCAAAAAGCTGATACCGCGCTGCGCCTTGGCATCGGGGTCCGTGCGAACCAAGGCGAATATCCAATCGGCCTTGTGGGCATTGGTGGTCCAAATTTTTTGGCCGTTCACCACGTAGTGATCGCCATCACGCACGGCACTGGTTTTCAGCGATGCCAAATCTGAGCCACTGCCCGGCTCAGAGTAGCCCTGACACCACCACACGCTGCCGTCGAGGATGCTGGGCAAGTGCTGATCTTTTTGCGCTTGGGTGCCAAAGGTGTAAATGACCGGTCCAACCATGCCGATGCCAAAGGGCATGATCATTGGGGCACCTGCAAGTGCCATAGCGTCGGAATACACCTGCTTTTCGCGAATACCCCAGCCCGTGCCGCCGTACTCTACGGGCCAATCCGGTGCCACCCAGCCGCGCTGATGCACGGCCTGGTGCCAGCGTGTCCCCAACTCTCGACTGATACCAAATCCGAGCTGGGCCCCGTCGACAAGTTCTTGCGACAGATTCTCAGCGATGAAGGCATTGACCTCTTGCTGCAGTGTGGCCGCCTTCTGTTGGGACTCATTTTCTTGGGACATGGTGCATTCCTCGTTAATTTTTGTTAATTCTTGCCAATTCGGTTACTGGGGTTTTTCGCCCTTTATGGTCACTCGGTGCATATGACGCCGATGACCGTGGTAGTCGTTCAGCGCGTAGTGAAACACACATCGATTGTCCCACATGGCAAGGGAGCCTTGCCGCCACTTAAAGCGGGTCACGAATTGGTCTTGAGTTAAATGCTCGGTCAAATGGCGGAATATGGGCAGGCTGTCGTCGCGACTCCAACCCTCGATGTTCACGGTATGCGCCATACCGCAATAAATGCTCTTAGCGCCGGTTTCTGCATGGGTGCGAATAATGGGGTGCACAACCTCTGTCTCCGCATAGTCGTTGTTACCGCCGTAAGAGTTACCTAGGTTCTCTTCCGCTTCTTCGCTTTTGTAAAAACCACCGCTGCCGTGCACGAGCTTAGGCGAGAAGACGCCGCGCCAGCGAACCAGGTTTTCTTTCATGCCGTCGCTTAGAGCATCAAAGGCTGCGGTGGCATTGGCGAACTTGGTATCGCCCCCCTCTTCTGGCACCTCTACGGCGTACAGAACCGTCGCCTTGGGCGGTATGGCCTGATATGAGCTGTCGGTATGCCAACCACCGCCGAAATTCAGGGTCGCGTCCGCTTCTTTGATGATCGGAATCACGTAGGGGTTTTCTTCAACCGCCTGCATGAAGCGGTACTGATCTAACTCGCCAAAGTTAGCAGCAAACTGTGCCTGAGCATTTGCCGATAGATCTTGGTCATGAAAAAACACCACATGATGATCAAGCCAAGCCTGATGAATTTCGGCAACAACCTCAGGTGCCAGCGGCTTGGATAAATCCACACCCGATATTTCAGCCCCTACCGGCCCCAGCGAACAATCGACTTTAATGTGCTGATAACTTCCCACTGCATCTCCTCCTCTCTCCCAACGTCACTGCATTCTAGGATTAAGCGCTGCCAAACAAAACCGTCAAGACAACAATGCCTTGGGTTAGGATATCGGCGTTTCGGCAGGTCTGGAGGGAGTCTATGAGCAACAAACAAGTCGCAGTATTTTATGGGGACGATGCTTCGCCAGAGGTGATGCAACCTACCGTCGACCTGTTGCGCTCAATGAATTTGGGCATCGACTTCATCGAACCCCTTGTTGGTCAAGCCGCCAAGGAAGCCACCGGTACGTTGTTTCCTGACGCAGCCAAGGCGCAAATTGACGCAGCTGACGCGACGTTTTTCGGTTCCACGAGCGGTGACAGCACACCAGTGCTCTTCTACCTACGCTGGGGCAAGCAAACCTTCGCCAACGTGCGGCCGTGTACCTATGTGCCAGGATTCAACTCACCCATGGCCAACCCCACCGGCATCGACTTTGCAATTATTCGGGAAAACCTCGAGGACCTGTACTTAGGCTTGGAGGGCGACACTCAAGATCTTGCCGGGCTGAATCTGTATTCCCGCCACGCGAGGGCAAACCTCAGTGACCTCGGGCCGGGTAAGTACGCGATCAAGGCCATCACCGAGCAAGGATCCCAGCGCGTCATTCGTTACGCCTTTGAGCTGGCGCGTCAGCGCAGCAAGCAGAAAAAAGTCACCGTCACCTGCAAATACAACATGCTCGCGGTGACCGACGGCCTTTTCTTGGAGCTAGCCAAGCAAATTGCGCAGGAGTATCCAGACATCGCCTTTGAGCACTTTATCATCGACGACTTTCTGTGCCGGATGATCACCGACCCTCACGCCTTGGACGTCGTAGTCATGCCGAATCTCTACGGCGACATCATGTCTGATGGCGCAGCAGGTCTTATCGGCGGTTTGGGGCTTGCCCCGTCAGGTTGCTACGGCGAGGACTACGCCTACTTCGAATCAGCCCACGGCACTGCGCCGGATATCGCTGGCAAGAACATCATCAACCCCACCGCAACGGTTCTCTCCGCGGCAATGCTACTTGAGTATCTGGGTAAAGATGAAGCAGCGAGATTACTTAAGGGGGCAATCGGCGCAGTATATGCCAACCAAGAGCATCTAACGGCTGATCAGGGCGGCAGGGCTTCAACTTCGGAATTCTTTAACGCTTTACGAGCAAAACTTCAGGGCGCTTTGGCCAATAATTAAGCGATGGTCGGGTCTAGTTTTTTGAGGTTCTAGATCTTCTCCGCTGACAATCACTAGGCTACCGCAGAATGTTAGGCCAATTTTCGCGCCCTAAGAACTACGCCTAATTCCTCGTCGTCGCGGACCAGGGTTTCAAAACAGATATCAGCAAACTTATATTCGGACCACATCGTCTTCATAAAAGCGATATCTTCCTCAGAGAGTGCACATTCAAACTGTTGTTTAAGGCGGGTTTGTTGATGCTGCAAATTCGTTGAGAGCTTAAAGAGGTTATCTTTTCTTACCGACGGTGGAATGTGCGCTCTTTCAGGCGCAAGAAGCGACAACAGTAGTCCCATCGTAGCAATCAGAAATCGAGACTCATGCATATACCCAGCAATTTCCTCTAAATTAGAGCAAGTCGCGTTGACCCGCTGGCGAAGTAATTCGGCTCTCTCATCTTGAGCTTCGTTGGAGAGATACATCGCCTCTAACCGCTCAAAAAGTCTGTACAGTAAAGGAATCAAAGCGGATTCCTCCAATATACGAAGCTGTTCGAGTATTTGTTTACTCTCTAGTGTTATTGCCGACGTTTCGCTATGCGCTACGAAAACGACATGTCCGTCCGCTCGCAGCCATCTGGCTATAAGCGCGATCGTCGTTTCTTTCTCGCAATACTCGAAGCCAAATTGGCTAATCACCACATTAAATTGGTCAGAATTAAACTGGACATCTTCGATATTTCGATTCGAGCAAAACGTCGGCTTCAAAAACTTAAAACTAGAGGAGTCCGGCGGTTTTATTTGCGCACTATCAACGCCTGTATATTCGCCCCCTGATTTCTGTATAAATTCTGACTGGTCAATGTATCGGGCGAGCACCCCGTTACCGCATGCGATGTCGAGGACGTTGGGCGCAACGTTTTGACTGGGAACAGCAGTAAGCCAAAATTTCTTGAGGTGATCGTTGGCCTCCACACCGGATCGAAGGGCATTTTCTCTGCCGAAACCCCATAACTGGTCCCACTCGGAAGTATCTCGATCAAGATCATGCATTACGATGCCTACCCCAAAAATTGGCGGCTACGGTGATTCGCTCAGAATCGCCGTAATAAGGGCTTACATAGTGATGGAGATAAGAAGGGAAAATAACAACATCACCATTCGCCAAAAAATATTTGGCGCCATCAAAGGATATGTCTCTGTGCAGCTGGCGACCATGCTCGTCTAGGAACATAGACGCCTGTCTTGGATCGATAAAAACGAGATGACCCGATTCTTCAAAATCAGAGTCCTGACCGGAAAAACCGTTATCTACGCAATACACAACGCTCCAGCTAGCGTTTGGGTGATGGTGAGGCTGAAAATAGCCGCCATGCGTCGTTACATGAAACCAGCTTTCACACCCGAGACTCTTCATATCGATGTCATGCGGTTCAGAACCAGTAACGACCGCCAGGAAGGCATTTAGGTGAGTGTCTATCTGTATCGAAAGCTGCCGGATTGCTGGCTCGGCCACTTCCTGTAGAAAATCGAATCGACTTTCAAACAAATTTTTAAATTCTCCTTGCGGGGAATTTGGATGTTTAAACTTATGGTTTTTACGTGAGGCAATAGCTCTGTAAAGGGATTTCCGTAGAGATTCGTCACCGATGTTGTTGTGGTAGATTGGGGTTGAGAAGAGCTTTTGAATCATCCCAACTTGTTCCTCGGGGTGAAAGGGTCTCGGCCAAGCGACCGAGACCCGAGCACGTTACGCTAGAACTCGTACTTGACCTGCACCACAGTTCTACGACCCGCAAGATCGTAGAGATATTTCGTGATGCTATCCGTCGCATTCCAACCACCCAGTGGATCGATAATGGGTTCTTCATCGGTGAAGTTTAGAACTCCGAGTAGTACCGTCAGATCGTAGGGGGATTGATACTCCATCGTAAAGTCATGGGTCAAGTAACTGTCGAAATCATTCGCTACCCCGTCTCCATGATCGCCGATGTATACAGAGGAATAGTTAAACTGCCAATCATCCCTTTTGAGATTGAGAGTCAAGTTAATCCTATCCTCGGGGTATCCCTCTTCTCCGCTGAAGTCGGAGGCCGCAGAGTCAACCGACCCTTGGTACAGATACTCGTCATTTCTAGACCAATTAAGCCTAGATGTTAGCGTACCGAAGTCGAAATCTTCAGAGTACTTCACCTCTGCGTCATACCCCTTTACGTCAAGAGCCGCAGCGTTCGTAATAACGTTGTCTATTCGAACGAGTCGACCCAGACCTGTTGCCGTAGGAGCTCCCCGAACAACCGCTGTGCCAGCGGGGAGGTTGCCTTCAGCAGCGAACCGTACAAGCTGAGCCAGCGAAAGGTTCGCAGCGCGACCTTCAGATTGGATTTCAAAGTAGTCAAAACTGAACGACAGCCCCTCGACTTGTGGCGGGTTTATCACAAACCCAACGTTATACGCATCCGCTTCCTCTGCCTCTAACGCAGGGTTACCGCCCGTATAATTCTCCACTTGGTAAGAGGGGCAATCCGCTACAGGTGTTCCATTAGATTCACACTGAGGGATGTCCACAACGTTGTTAAAAGATTGACTCTGTTTGCTGTAGAGATCTGTAAGATTTGGTGCCTTGAATCCTTCGTTGAACGAAGCTCGCAAGACAAGCCAGTCGGCAAATTCTGGCTGGTAACGAAGGTTTGCGGCCATCGTCGTAGAATCTCCGAAGTCGCTATAATCGTCGTACCGAACAGCTAAACCGCCTTCTAGTCCCTCGTAGATGGGAATCAATAATTCACCGAAAAGGGCCTTTCGATCCCTATCCCCGGCAGCCGAATTTCCAGCTGAGCCGATGATATTTCCCGCCTCTCGTTGCTTGTCGTAATTATCGTTGTATTCCTCTTCTGCCCATTCAGCTCCTACGGCCCAACTAACAGCGCCGTAACCAAGATCAATAGCCGAGCCGTTAAGACTCACGCCAATCTGATTAAACTTTGTGTCTAGATCTCTGGTCAAAGTCGCCGAGCTTGCAAGCACTCCGTCCGCATTCGCTGGAGAGGCTGGATTCACTACGTCATAGGCGCCGGTGGCAACGAGATCCTCGAGGATGCTTTGTACGATGTAAGTGTCGCCCAATTCGCTCGCGCTGTAGTAGTAGTGTCTGGCAAACGCATCGAATGTGACGTTGTCGTCGAGGATGGAGCCTTCCATACCGACAACAAAGTCAAACTCATCCCTGGTGGTGTTGTCGTCTCGCGGTCCGTGCCCTACAAAACGATGAAACGCACTCCACCTCTGGCCGTTTGCCTCTGGAACGGGATCCAAACCATTCTCAATCCGAGCTTCCTCGTCGACGCTGAAGAATCCAACTGCCGGAGCATAACGGCCAAAGCTGTTTACTCTCGCATAACGTACCTCGGTATATGCTTGTAGCGAATCGCTAATTTGATAGCTGGCATCTACGAAAGTGGAATAACGGTCGTAAGAACCGGTTTGTGCGGATATGTCAGCATAACCGAATCCGCAACCGTCGCCAGGAATACCAAAGGGGTCGGTAAACACTCCGGCATACAACGACGTGTCACAGTCCCCTACCGCCCAAGCATCGCTAAAGTTCGGCGTAAAGCCTGTGTTCCCGCCAACGCTTATGCCGACCGTATCGCCAAATCCCGTGCCGTTGACTTGCGTCGCGCTGTAGTCTCGATCGACGTCAAAAATCGCTTCTTTCTTGAAGTAGTCGGCCGCCACGATAATTTTTCCCCGGTCACTGGATGAACCGAAAAGAAAATTAATTTTCTCAGCTTCAGCGCCTTCTGCGCTAGGCATCTCTCCGCCTATTTCCAGCTCCGCGCCGCTGTAATCATCTCTCATGACGATGTTCACGACACCGCCAAGAGCATCAGCGCCGTACACCGCGGATGCAGAGTCTCGCAGTATTTCGATTCGCCTGATAGCGGAAAAAGGGATCGTGTTGAGGTCAACGGAAGAGCCCCCGGTAAACGGGTTCCCTGGGACACGCCGACCGTTTATGAGTACCGCCGTTCTGTCTGGTCCTAATCCCCTCAGATCGATAAGTGCGATTTGGCCAAAACTTGTGCCCGAACGTTCTCTGAATGAGCCAACTGTGTTGTAGGTTGTGTTGCGAAGAACGTCCGCAACACTAGTATAACCCGATATATCTAGCTCCGCTGCAGAGATAATCGTGATAGGTGCAACATTATCCTGAACCGCTCTTGCGATCCTAGAACCCGTCACGATCACCTGCTCGATCGTCTCATCTTCAGCCGCCTCGTCCGCTCCTTCGGCGAAGACAGAGCCCGTGAAGCCAACGGCTGAAGCAGCAACAATGGCTCCAACTGCACGACTAAGTGCCTTTTTTTCAAAATTAAATTTCATTATCTTCCCTAATGTAATAAAACGCCTCTAATTCTCGGTGAAAGTTTAACCAACTTGTAGCGAGCTCGAAACATATTTGACACATTTTGTTTCCATTTTTAAGCCCAATTACGCTCCTTGATCGTAAAAAGACCTGCATCGGCCCTCTGCTCCGATAACGACTACTTACCTTCTTAGAATCAGTTGCTTGGAATTGAAGTCTCCCGGATGCCTTCACTCGCTCTTTGGTTAGCGCCCGCCTTGTAACGAGGCTAAATTGATCTTCGGGGCAGTGTGCCGTTCCACAAACGCTCCTAATTGACTCAGTCGCTTCTTTTCGTTCTCAATCGATGCAAACCCATGTGTCTCTCTCATCACGTACATCGTTTCAACCTCCTTTCCCGCCGCCTTTAGCCTTCGTTCCATTCTTTTTGAGTTCAAAACGTCCGCTCGGTAATCTTGGTTCCCGTGAGTCAGCAGCATTGGTATCTCTATCTTTTCTACGTTGTTGACCGGCGAATCCCTGCGGCGCTTTTCTTTGTCAGCACCCAAGACACGATTCAAGTAATCAATGCCAGCTTTCCGGTCTTCTATATCACCAGTCGAGTACATCAACGCCATATCATAAACGCCAACATGACCGGCGGCACAATCGAAGAAATCAGGGTACCTAAATGCGGCACTTGCTGCTGCAAACCCCCCATAACTTCCTCCGTATATGCACCTGGCATCGGGTAGATTCTTCTGGTCGCTTATGAAGCGAGTGCCTTCGATGATGTCATCGATCATTTTGCCACTCCACTCGAGGTAACCCGCCTCCTCAAAGTTGCGGCCGAAACCGCCGGAACCGCGAAAATTAACCTGAATTACGTTGTAACCAAGCTGAGAGAAAAAATGGACCTCACCCCTATACATCCAGGGGTCATATGGTCCGTGAGGTCCCCCGTGGGCAATGGTCACGGAACCTTTGATCCCGCCGGCTACACCAGGAGTGAAAAGGCCGTGTATTTTCAACCCATCAGTCGAAACGAAGCTAAATGGCTCCATTCTCTCAAGTGGGAGGGCAGCGATATCCGGCGCGACGTCGGCGAGATAACGAACTTCTTTTTTCGATCGGTCAAAGAGGTAGTAGGTTCCAGGATTTTGTGATGAGCTGACGCTGAAAACCAACTTGCTCATGTCCTGTGTGTGACTCCTAATGGAAACGTAATGTTCTGGAAAGGATGCAACGAGTTGCTGATGCACCTTCGCGAGGGTTCCTGCTGGTTCCAAATAGAGGTAATTCGGCAGCGGGTTGTGAACGGCAATACTCGATATTCCCGCTTCCCTGTCATACCCGACACCGCGAATATCGAAATCGAAATCGGTATCGGTGTAGAGTTCTGTGAATTCGCGACTAGCAAGATCGAATTCGTACAGCCCCAGACGAGATGACGGCGATTCTTTAGCCGCCAGGAATTTGTTCGTTCCCTTAATCGGGCTTGATACAACTGTTGTGTGGTACGCAGGGCCCTCGTAGACACGATTCCACTTGTCATCCTCAAGGGAATAGATTTCGTAAACCTTTTTTTCTCGGTCTCGTCCTGAATCCAGCTGTTGAGTGGAGCATAGCTCTACGTTCGCGTTTTCATCCATGACGAACCTGCACGCCCAGTTAGGACCCCACTTCAAATTCCTAATTTTCCCAGTTTTGAACTCGAGATCAGCAAAACCGACTTTAAATCCATGTGCTATTTCAACTTTTATCCAACCAGGTTCGTCAAGCAATGGATCCATTAGTGAGGCGGATCCGTCCTGAACAAGAGTACGGCGAGCCCCGGCCCTATCGCGCGTCAAAGGTCCAAATACCGGCTTAATATAATTTTTCAAATCGATAACGACGAGTACGCTTGTCGATAACCGCCTGTAGTCGCCTAAGGGTTTTATGGCTGGTCCAATCGCGATGTGTTCATTCGAAATCCAGGCAGTCGAATCCGCTTTCCATCTGCGATCAAAATCAACAACCCTGACCAGCTCGTTCGTTTCTAATTCAAAAATAGACAAAGTTTGGTCATTGAATTGTTCAGCAACAACGAAATAATGCTTCCCGTCGGGTGATATCTGAATGTCCGTTACAAAGCCTCGTTGGGCGAATATTTCCGACGCCTGCTCGAGCGATATTGCTTTCTCGTCTGCTGACGCCGTGAATGAAATTATCAGCATCCCTATCAAGCATAGAACCTCTGTTATCTTTACTTTCATATCTTTACCTACACATATCGCTGTCTTGTTGATCGAGTAAAACGGACGAAACAACCGCATCTTTTTGCTAGGCGTTACCCTGGGCTTTTGATCCTATAAAAAACTTTGGACCGTATTCATCCTCGTTCGTTACCGGGAGATTAACGCCCTGGAGGCTACGCGTCACCGGCTTGCCGTCTGTTTGTTACCAGCCCCTCGAAACTGTGTTAACGTTTGTCCAGCTTTTGGGAACCATTGGCCGAATGAGATTGACCTCTGTGACCGTGTCTGCACTTACTGTCCTAGACTTGCCGAGAGTTTCGCCGCTAAGAAAAAGTTTCAGCTCGGTGTTATCAATCAGGAAGATTCCTGTGACCATCGCAGCACAAATTGCTTGTAGAAAATCATCCGCAACAAAACGCACTCCTAAATTTTAGAGATAAATTTTGCATGCTCGACATTTTCCCGACCTGCTGCAGTAAGGCTTGTCGACTAGCTTGTTCTTACGTGCGTTTAGGGGCGGGTCCTCTCGCGTGTTAGCCACTCAACTCTCCCAGTTGTGTTTGCAATGAAGCTATACAGTTTTCCAGAGGCCCCTAATCCGCGAAGGGTTTTGATTTTTGCGGCAGAGAAAAATCTTCAACTTGACGTTGTTAACCTTGATCTACGTGCCGGTGATACCAAGCGACCTGAATTTTTGAGAAAAAACCCCAGCGGCAAAATTCCAGTGCTCGAACTGGACGACGGTACCTGCATAGCTGAGAGCGTAGCGATTTGTAGATACATAGAGGCACTCGCACCAGAGCCTAATCTCTTTGGAAGAGACGCGCTAGAAACAGCCTTAATCGAAGCTCATCACAGACACATCGAGTTTGAACTGCATCCGAGCATTGGTGCAGCGTGGGTTAACGGCCCGATCGTCGCCGCTGCTGGAATTGTTGAGCCCATAGAAGCGCAGCGCCTTAGGGGCACGAGCCTCACGCGCAAATATTATGCGCGAATAAACGAAGAGCTCTCCGCGCGCCCCTTTATCGCCGGTGAACGTTTTTCTATTGCCGATATTTCTGCCCTGTGCATGATCGACTTTGCTGGGGCCATGGTCGACCTCAAGCCTTCGGAGGGGCTGCTGCATCTATGGGATTGGCACCAGAGAGTAAGCCGGCGCCCCAGCATCAGTAATTACTAAACAACCAAAGAGACATATTCAATAAATGCCTGTCCCAATGCCGTTGGAAATCGCAGTTCGACTGCTGAACGACCGTCCATACATGCAAAAAAGGATCGCTGGTTTTCGTGGAGGAATTAGCCTTGATTTCGTCATTTTCGAGCGTTCTACTCAAACAAGGCGCTCCACCACCCCGAAAATCATTGCCACAATCCGCTAACCGAGTTAGTTGGCTCTAATGCGTCCGAACGAAGCAAACTGCGCAGAGATCTCACCTAATAATCGAAGAGAATTAGTCAAGATCAATATGCGATCCGATACTCCGACAGCTATTGCAGTGTTCAATTACGCGATAGTCACGGATAAAGCAGTCGGTTCTGCTCTCGACAAAGCCCTCTTGCGCTAGCCTCGTGTCCGGCGAACTAGACAAACCGTTGAGCCTGATATGCGTGGACTGGGGTACGACGAATTTGCGCGCCTACGCTGTCGCAAACGATGGGTCAGTAATCAAGCATGTCGAAAATAACCAAGGCCTACGAAACAAACCAGACAACTACGCAGACTGCTTAAAAGCGGTTATCCACGGGTGGATCGATGATGCTAGACCAGTAAATGTTTTGCTCAGTGGCATGGTGGGCAGCCCGACGGGTTGGCAAGAAGTCCCCCATCTTCCTGCCCCAGCGTCTGCATCTGCGCTTGCGGCTGAGGCAAGGCTGGTGACGCGAATTAGCAGTTGCCCAATCTGGATCTTACCCGGGGTCAAAGGCACGGGGATTTCCGGTATGCCGGACGTGCTGCGCGGCGAAGAGACCCAATTTTTTGGCGCGCAGCGGCTATGCGCGCAAACGTACTCCAGACAGCCTGACATTTGGTGCTTCCCGGGCACCCACAATAAATGGATCCCCAACGGCGAGAACATCGATCATTTTTCCACAAGCATGGCTGGTGAATTCTTCGAGCTAATCCGGCGGCACTCCCTACTGGCCCAGTCGCTCGAGCAAAGAGACAGCGAAAATCAGCCTGCGTTCCTGCGTGGCATTGAAACGGCGCGCAAAGACGGGGGACTGCTCCATCATTTGTTCAGCGTGCGCGCGCTGCAGTTAACCGGCGCGCGGGAAAAAAGTGACGGATTGGAGTATCTGTCTGGGATAATCATCGGTCACGACATCGGTGCCCAGCTGAGTCAATCGGACCAACACGTTGGCATTGTTGCGTCACCGTCGCTGGCTCACAAATATCAAGTCGCACTCGAGGTGCTTGGCCACTCAAGTGTTGCCATCGAATCCAAGGCCGCTACGATCAGCGGCGCGCTTGCCATTAACGCGCATCTGCTTGCAGCAAGCCAACAACTAGGAGCATGACGCAGCATGAAGAGCGTACTTGACGAATACCTTGATGACCTACCCCTAATCGCAATTTTGCGCGGCATCACGCCAAAGGACTGTGAGGTTGTTGCGGAGACTTTGTTTGAGGCAGGTTTTCGCATGGTTGAAGTGCCTCTAAATTCTCCTCAAGCGCTGCACAGTATCCAACGTATCGCGCATCAATTTGGCGATGTCATGCTCATTGGCGCAGGAACCGTGCTTGCGCCGGATCAGGTGCGTCAGGTTCATGAAAACGGCGGTCGTTTGATCGTTGCACCCAATACCAATCTCCCGATAATTCAGGCAGGTGTCGAGGCCGGGATGATCACAATTCCTGGGGCCGCGACACCAACAGAGGCCTTCGCGAGTATTCACGCCGGCGCCAGCGCGGTTAAAGTCTTTCCCGCCGAGGCGATCGGTCCCCAGGTGCTCGCCAGTTGGCGTGCGGTGATTCCCGACACGGTACCTTTGCTACCGGTCGGCGGAATCGACAGTCATAATATGGCGGACTTTTGGCAGGCCGGCGCAGCAGGTTTTGGTCTCGGGAGCGCACTGTACAAGCCCGGCAAAAGCCTGGGAGACATCAGTGCCAGCGCAACAAAACTGGTTTGGTCAGCGATGTCTCTCACCAAGACGATGTAGGGAGCGAACTAGGTAGGGATCACCCAATCAATCTTTTAGCCACCATCGGCTCAGGGTAATTACATGGCAGTAGATTCAACTCCAGCGCTATTCGTTGATCCGGTCACGACCGCGACGGGAGAGCCGAGAGCCCTGGTTATGATGACAGGGCTAGAAACGCTTTGGTTCAACACTGGCACCCTATGCAATATCGCCTGCGATAATTGCTACATTGAGTCATCGCCGGAAAATGACCGCCTCGAATACTTATCACTCGATGATGTGGCGGGCTATCTGGACGAGATCGAGGCGAAGGGACTGGGCACTACAGAAATTGGTTTTACCGGCGGCGAGCCCTTTATGAACCCGGATATTTTGGCGATTCTGCGTCTGACCCTTAGTGCAGGGTACTCAGCACTGGTGCTCACAAACGCCATGAGACCGATGATGCGTCCACGTATTCAGGCGGGACTGCTGGATTTGAAGCGAGAGTTTTTCGGGCAACTTACCCTTCGCGTTTCTATCGATCACTTCGATGCGACCCAGCACGAGGAAGAGAGAGGCCCCGGCACCTGGGCACCGATGATCAAGGGGTTGAAATGGCTGCATCAGAACCAATTCACTTTCTACCTCGCGGGGCGCACGCGCTGGGGTGAGGATGAGCGTACCCTGCGGGAAGGTTATCGGCAGATGCTGACGGGGTTCGGTATTACCTTCGACGTTGATGATCCAACCGCGCTAATCCTATTTCCGGAAATTGACCCGAACAAAGCGGTGCCGGAAATCACGACATCATGCTGGGGTATCCTCGGTGTGGAACCTCAGAACATGATGTGCGCGACGTCACGAATGATCGTCAAGCATAAGGGCGACCCTGCACCCTCGGTGATGGCCTGCACACTGCTCGCCTATGACCTACGTTTTCGATTGGGCTCAAGTCTCGCCCAGGCCCAACAACCCGTCCCGCTAAACCATCCAAGCTGCGCGATGTTTTGCGTGCTGGGCGGCGGTTCCTGCAGCGGTTGAAAACTACGCCTGCAAAACCGACAACCACTCACGAGCGTCATCGCTGAGCATCGCATCAGAGGTCAGCACAGAACCGCTCAATGCCTGACGAATATCCTCTGGCGTATCTGTGAGCGGGTGTTGAAGCAGCTCTGCAATAACCCGCTTCGCTTTTTCAATTGCGCCTTGGTAGGTGGCCATAAAGGCGTCCACGCTCACATGTTGAGCCGGATCATCCATCCAGCAGTCGTAGTCGGTCACCAGGCATATGGTGCAGTACGCAAGCTGTGCTTCCCGCGCCAAAAATGCCTCTGGCACATTGGTCATGCCGACCAAATCACATTGAGCAGCATCACGCAGGAAAAAGCTCTCAGCCCGAGTACCAAGTCTGGGGCCTTCCACGCACCCATAGGTTTTGCCCTCGTGCAACGATTCGCCGCTGCATCCAGCTGCCCGAATAATGTCGGCGCTAAGACTGGGACAGGCCGGGTTGGCTGTCGAAACATGGGCCACCACCCCGTTACCGAAAAAACTGTATGCACGCTTGCCGCGGGTATGGTCGAAATACTGGGCAGCCAGGGCTAGTTCGCCCGGTTTGATTTCCATGCGCAGACTACCGGCAGCAGAAATGCCTACCACACGCCGAGCGCCGAGTTTCTTCAGGGCAAAGATATTGGCGCGATAATTCACTTCGCTTGGCAAGTAGGAGTGCTGGGTGCCGTGGCGGGCCAAAAACAGCACTGGCTGACCTGCAAACACCCCCTGCAGTATGGGGGCCGACGGGTCGCCAAATGGTGTCGTCATTTGATGTTCTTGCTCTAGCTGCAAACCCTCCAGCGCATAGAGACCCGAGCCGCCGATGATCGCGAGCATGATTGTTCCGTCCCTTGTTAAAAATGACGAGCATACCCAGCTACACCAACGGGCCACAATTCATCTATCTTTCCAACGATGAATTGATGTTCGATCTGAGGTTATGATCGGCTTTTTGGGGAAGGAGAGCCACATGGCAGAACACGTAGCCACTACCGATCTTGGGTTTAATCCTGAAGAGTTGAGAGCAAAGTACCGCGAAGAGCGTGACAAGCGACTGCGCGCAGACGGCAACGACCAGTATTTCGAGGTAACCGGCGACTTTTCCCACTACGTCGATGACCCCTATATCGATGCCCCGCTCGCGCGCGAGCCCATCTTCGACGACGTTGATGTGATCGTCGTTGGCGGTGGTTTTGGCGGCTTACTCACAGGCGCGCGTCTGACCGAAGCGGGTATGGGTCGCATCCGCATCATCGAAAAAGGCGGCGATTTCGGTGGTACTTGGTACTGGAACCGCTACCCCGGTGCAGCCTGTGATGTGGAGTCCTATGTCTATTTGCCGCTATGCGAAGAGCTGAATTTCGTCCCCAAGGAAAAGTACACCCACGCGCCTGAGATCCTCGCCCACAGCCGCGCGATCGGCGAAAAGTTCAACCTGTACGACTATGCCTGCTTTCAGACCGAAGTTGAGGGTATGCGCTGGTCTGAAGAAGATCAGCGCTGGACTGTGACCACCAACCGTGGCGACAGCATTACTGCCAAATACGTCTGCATGGCCAATGGACCGCTAAATCGACCCAAGCTACCAGGCATCAAAGGCATAGATCGCTACCAGGGTCATACCTTCCACACCTCGCGGTGGGACTATGCCTATACCGGCGGCGGCCCTGAGGGCAATTTGACAGGGCTGGCTGATAAACGCGTAGGCGTTATTGGCACCGGTGCCACGGCCATTCAATGCGTTCCCCACTTGGCAAGGAGCGCCAAGGAGCTATACGTTTTTCAGCGCACGCCAAGCTCGGTAGATGTTCGCGCCAATCGACCGACCGACCCAGAGTGGGCAGCGAGCCTAGAGCCTGGCTGGCAACAGGCGCGCATGAATAACTTCAACACCCTAGTCTCTGGCGGCTTTGCCGACGAAGACCTGGTCAACGACGGCTGGACCGAGATCATTCGCAATCTGGCCTCAATGGTGAACTTCCGCGGCCAAAAACTGTCGCCTGCGGAGATCGCTGAAAAGATGGAGCTGGCGGATTTCCAGAAAATGGAGCAAATCCGCAATCGTGCAGAAGAGCTGGTTAACGACCCTGCAACCGCCGAATCGCTGAAACCCTATTACCGCCAGTTTTGCAAGCGGCCCTGTTTTAATGACGAGTATCTACCCGCATTCAACCGCCCGAACGTGCATTTGATCGACACAGACGGCCGGGGCATCGACGAAATCACCGAGTCGGGTATTGTCGCCAACGGCGAACAGTTCGACCTCGACTGCATTATCTTTGCGACCGGCTTCGAGGTAGGCACGGATTATACCCGTCGATCTGGCTACGATTTGATTGGTCGCAACGGCATCAGCCTGAAAGACAAATGGTCTCAGGGTATTTCGACCCTGCACGGTTTGCAGACCAATGGTTTTCCGAACTGCTTCATTATTCATACCGCCCAGGCGGGGTTCACCGTGAGCTTCCCTCACGCCATGAACGAGCAGGCGAAGCACATCGCCTATATTTTGAACGAGTGCAAAAAAGCCAATGCCAACGTGGTGGAGGTAACCGAGGAAGCCGAGCAGGCTTGGGTCGAGCACATCATTGGCATGTCTAGGCTTAGCGAGTCATATCAGGCGGAATGCACACCCGGCTACTACAACAACGAGGGCAAACCCAATCCGGTTAGCGTACAAAATGGCGCATACGGTGGAGGACCGACAAGGTTCTTTAAAGTCGTTGAAGCCTGGCGCGAGGAAGGTTCAATGCAAGGCCTCGAGCTGCGCTAACTTGCCTCGGCGCTGACGAGCCAGACTGCCGAATCGAGATGCAGGCCGCTTCCCCCATCAAAGGGTCGAAGCGCGCCTTCAACAGCGGCCAGCGCCCGGGCGCGCTGGTCACCCTCAAGCTCTGCCATCACCCGCGCCGCTGGCCCCACACGAGTTTGAAACTGCACGGCTTCGGCCAACGTATCCGCCACCTTTAGGCTCTCTTCATGCGCCTTAATCTGAATCTCGCTGAACCCCGCGTCCTGCAAAATCTGTTCTACATAGCCCGCGTCAGCAAAGGCGAATGGTCCCGGCGCGCGAGGATTTGGAGCCTCATCCGAAGGTGGTAAGTAGGGTGCAATAGCGCGGCCTGCGGTAGCCATCCACGGATTCACCGCCGGCGGCTGCCAGCAAACGAAAAGCAATCTTCCGCCGGGCTTTAGCGCGTTGCGCAAATTCTGAAATGCCGCGGTGGGATCGTCGAAAAACATGACGCCAAAGCGTGAAAACACCAAATCGAAAGCATGAGCGAAGTCCGTGGTCGCCGCATCTGCCTGCTGATATTCAATCGACGCGTCTCGGCTTCGAGCACGCGCAAGCATGGGGGCTGACACATCAACACCCAGAACGCTTGCGCCCATAGCGCTCAAGGCAATGGAGGTATCACCGCAGCCGCAACCGACATCAAGCACGCGCTCACCGGGCCTCACCCTAGCAGCCGCCAAGCCCGCTGCGGACAGGGGCGCCAGCAGTGCGTCTAGGCGATCCTGCAGTTCAGCCCAGGTTTCTCCAGCGCGCTGATTCCAGTATTCAATTTGCTCTTGGTTCGACGACATGATCTGTTTTCTCGTTAACTCATCTGCTAGCCAGTATCGCCCTCAACATCACCGTTGCAATAGCGCCGATTGCGCCAATTTGCTCGCCGCTCTTCCTGGGTCATTTCGGCAAGCTCGGGGTATTTGGGTGCGGTCATAAAACGCGCGAACCAGTCACCGATCAGATCGTCGTTATCAATGGCCTGCCAGAGCTGCTGTTTCGCCTGAGCCACAAATGCCTGGACAATGTCTGGTCCAGCGAGGGCCTGGGACATTGCCGGATCTCGATAGTGTGCGTCATAGCCTTGCGCCATCAGCTCAACTGCCAGGTCCCCCAGCAAATCTGCAATGCTCGGCGAGCGAAAGCCAATGGAGTACGTCAGGCATTCGCTCTCGGCTACGCCCCAATGGGCGATACCCGGCGGCAGGTAGAGCATGTCCCCAGGCTCGAGTAGCCATTCTTGCTGGGAGGAAAAGGAATCCAGCACACGCAACGGGCAATCGGCCTTAAGCGGTGTATTGCCGTCACAATGTCCGCCAATCTGCCAACGACGCGTGCCTTCAACCTGCAGTAAGAACACATCGTATTGATCGAAATGCGGCCCCACGCTGCCCCCGGGACAGGCGAAAGTCACCATCACGTCGTCCAATCGCCAGGGTGGCAGAAAATCAAAGCGCTCGAGTAGCTGTTGCACCTGGGGCACCCACAGATCGACGGCTTGAACCAACAGCGTCCAGTCCTGTTCAGGTAGGTCTAAAAAGTCCTGCTCGGTAAAGGGGCCATGACGCAGTGACCAGTTGTTACTGCCTCCCTCCACCAGACGCGACTCTACCTCTTCCTCCAGCGCCAGCCCCGCCAGTTCATCCGGGCTGATCGGAGAAATATAGCCAGGCAGCGCTTGGCGGATCAGCAACGGTTTTTGCTGCCAATACTCCTGAAGAAATTCGTCTGCGTCCGCCCCACCGAAATGTAAATTACCCATTTGGCTACTCTGATTTGTATTTCCTGAATTATCGGCCATTTGTCTTGGACCGAAAGCACCCGAGCCTGGCTAAGCTGGGCATTAAAAAGCCCCGCAATAAACGACTTGAAACAACTAAAAGTATGCATAGCAATAGACCAAAACTGGTCGTATTGTTTTTAGGACCCTGGGAGGGGATACAAACAAGCAACAAAGAGGGGGACTTTTTGTGAATCCAACTACACTTATCAAGCATGGCGCCGTCGTGCTTCTCGCTTTCTTACTCAACGTCGCATGTTCACCGTCAGGTGACAATCAACCGTCTACCTCGGTAGAGCCTTCTAGCGATGGCCCAAGGGGCGCCATTGACGATGCACGAATCAACAATGCTGCAAGTGAGCCGGGCAATTGGCTAGCCCATGGACTTGACTACCGCGAGCAGCGTTTTTCACCGTTAAGCCAGATTAACCGCGAGACCGTTACTCAACTCGGTCTCGCCTATGAGCTAGATGTCGGCAGCAACGATGCGCTAGAGGCCACGCCGATCATGGTGGACAACACGCTCTTCTTCACCTCGACATTTTCAATCGTTCATGCGGTAGATGCCGCTACTGGCGTGGAGCTATGGCGCTACGATCCTGAAGTACCCCGCGACTTTTTGCGCAAAGCATGCTGCGGTCCGATTAATAGAGGCGTGTCGGTTTACGAGGGCAATGTCTACGTGGCTACCCTGGACGGCCGATTGGTGGCAATCAACGCCGGCAGTGGCGAACGCGTCTGGGAGGTCGATACGGTTATTGACCGCGATCGCTTCTACACCATCACCGGAGCACCTAAGACTGCCAAGGGTAAGGTCTTCATCGGTAATGGTGGTGCCGAATTTGGAGTGCGCGGTTATGTGACCGCCTATGACGCCGTTACTGGCGAGCAAATCTGGCGTTTCTACACGGTCCCTGGCGACCCCTCACTGCCTTTTGAGCACCCGGAAATGGAGCTGGCCGCAACAACTTGGAAAGGCGGCTCTTGGTGGGAAGTTGGTGGTGGCGGCACCGTCTGGAACTCGATAGTTTACGATCCGGAGTTCGATCAGGTGTATTTGGGCGTTGGTAATGGCGCACCCTGGACCCGCATCATTCGGTCACCCGGTGGCGGTGACAACCTGTTTTTATCCAGCATCGTTGCCGTAGATGCGGACACCGGAAAAATGAACTGGTATTACCAAACAACACCAGGCGATAACTGGGACTATACCGCCGTGCAGGATATGACCTTGGCGGATATGACCGTCGACGGGGAAGAGCGAAAAGTCCTGCTGCAGGCACCTAAGAACGGCTTTTTCTACTTATTAGACCGTGAGGACGGCGAGCTACTGCGTGCCCACCCCTATGTGAAGACGACTTGGGCAACTCATGTCGACATGGAGACAGGGCGTCCCGTTGAGAATCCAGAAACCGACTTTAGTGAAGAGGCGAAATGGGTGCTTCCTGGACCACTGGGTGGACACGATTGGCAGGCCATGTCATTCGACGAGTCCAAGGGTGTTATGTACTTGCCAGCGCAAGATTTTCCGTTCATCTACTCCATTGACGAAGAGTTCAAAAAGACCGGGTATTTCAAACGCAACCCGGGCACTACAAACCTGGGTATCGACATTGCCAACAGTTCCATACTCGCAGAACAAATGGCTGACTCTGCGCCCACGGCCAAGGGCTACTTGAAAGCATTTGATCCAATCTCCGGCGAAGAAATTTGGTCCGTCGATCATGTGCATTATTGGAACAGTGGCGTGATGGCGTCCGCTGGCGGCTTGGTCTTCCAGGGCGATGGGCTTGGATTCTTCAGCGCATACAACACCGACACAGGTGAAAAGCTGTGGACGTATAACACTTACATTTCCATGCTCGCTCCGCCGATCAGCTATGAAATTGACGGCACACAGTACGTTGCGATCCTGGCAGGTACGGGAGCGGTTGAAAATTTCGTTGGGGAAACCAACGAGACCGCGGCCCAGAAGTACGGCAACTTTGGCAAGCTTTTGGTGTTCAAACTCGGCGGCGATGCCGTTCTGAAAGAACCCCGCATTCGCGACCGAACCATCCCGGAGCAGCCTCCCCTGGTGGCATCCGCGGAACAGCTGCTGCGCGGTGAGCAACAGTACAATGTCGTCTGCGGCGGATGTCACGGCGCCAATGCCCGTGCAGCCGGCATCATTCCGGATCTGCGCATGATGGGAGACGGTAAACACGCGATCTTTAAAGAGATTGTGCTTGACGGTGTGTTAGCGGCTGGCGGCATGGCGAGTTTCGCTGACGTGGTTACACCAGAGGATGCGGAGAACATCCGCCAGTACATTATTTCTCGAGCCAACATAGATCGAGCCGAGGCTCAGGAGCTGGGGGCGGCGGCAGGCGGTTAGTCCTTAGCAGTGACAGTTGCTTGCGGAGCTGCAGGCCCTGCCAGCACTGCGCAATCAAAAACGGCGAATCCAGATTCTGGGTTCGCCGTTTTTTCGCAATCATTGAAGCACCAACACCTGATCCTTTTGGGATCATCCTGGGTAGCATCACGAATCTTCGCAGTAAGGGCAGCATTCGCCTCACTGACCCTAGGCCTACCGCAGACATCAGGAAAACGGGCCAGACATCTCGCCAAAGTCCCATCAAATAGAGATCCGCACCCTACAACAAGTATCAGCTGCTATTGAGTCTGCGAAGCTGCTATCGACAGGCGCGAGGCGTTGCGGATGCGTAAGGCGAATAAGGTCAAAATACTAAGATTGATGCAGCCGACCACCATGGCAGCGATGAACGACGTGTCATAGCTTCCCGTAAGATCGAAGAGGTAACCGCCCATAAAGCCCCCGGCACCCATACCAAACCAGCCGAAAAACGAGGTAATACTCATCGCTCTCGCCGCATAATTTGCCGATACCATCATTCGCGTGCAGACCAGTATTGCTGACATAACCCCTGAGTAGGTAAAACCAAAGACGATGGCAATCAAATAGATTGCGGCAGTGCTATCCAAAAAGGGGAACCATAAAACCGATAGGGTCTGGCCGGCTGACATGACCATGTAGCTTGGCAATGGGCCAATGAGGTCGCCTAATTTTCCGCCCAGGATTCGACCCAACGCACCGCTGAACATCAGAACCATTAAGACCGTCGACGCCTGATCCAAGGTACGTCCCGCATCTGTCAGTAGTGGCACCAGATGCACGATGGGCACTGCCATACAGGTACAGCAGAAAATAATCGCTAGGCTGATCCATGCGATCACTTCGCGCTCGGCCAGCACGAAGGTGTGCTGGGATACGTCCCCCTGCGTTCTCGCCGCCTCCCGGCCTGGCGATTCACGAATAAGCAGGGCAACGGGTAGAGCCAAGGCCAGGTAGGCAACTGCAGAGAGTATATAGGTGGTCTGCCAGCCATTGGCCTCCAGCGAGAGAGCGCACAAATACGGGACGACCGCCTGGCCTACTGCACCTCCCGCAGCCGTAATGCCTAACGCCAGACCAGGTTTGTGGGTGAACCAAAAACCCACGTTGGCAAATAGCGGAGAGGTCACCATGGCATTGCCAAAAGCGCCGAATAGAAAGTACAGCCCATAAAACTGCCAGATCGACTGCTGCTGGCTAAGCGCGAATAAGCTACCGGACATGGCAAACGCCGCGATCAGACCAAACCAACGCGTACCAAAGCGGTCGGCAATATAGCCCCACAAGATTCCGAACAGGGCCGAGGAGAAAGAGATGACGGTATACCCAAGCGAGGTTTCACCGCGACTCCAGCCAAATTCGCTCTACAATGGTTTGAGGAAGACTGATATGGAGCCGAGCGCACCAAAGGCGAGAGCGCTAAGAAGAAATACTGCAAAAACCATCACCCAGCCGTAAGCGGGGTCTTTCTCATGAACCTTGATGGCGTGATCGGACATGCCCCATCCTAACACCGACCCTGCAGACTGAGAGGACTTGCCACAAACAGGCGTTGCCGCTACCAGTCGAGGTCGTCGGGTACTTCAAATTTGGCGTAAAACTCATCGTCAGAGCCAGGTTCCGGTGGTTTTTCATCGCGTCCATGGGCCACGATGATGCGCCTCGGGTCACGTTCTTCGATCTGTTTTGCTACTTTCGCGCTGACAAAGTGGTAAAGACCATTGTTGTTAACCACTACCAACCGGCCGGCGCTCAAAGCATCCAGCTGAACCTTGTTGACGAATATTTTCTTAATTTTTTTGCCGTGCACAAAGTTGTAGGGCACTGCCTCGTCGTCACTAACCTTAGTGCGCTCATCGTTTTGCTTAATCAGCTGTGTAATCTGTGCCTGCAGGGCCTTCGCCTGGCTTTTTTCATTACGCTGTTGAGCAAGAGCCTTGTCCCGAGCAGCCTTTTCCGCCCGTTGCTGGGCAGCCTTGGCTTTCACCTTATCGGTTTCTGATTGGGGGGCACTAGTCTGCCCACCCTTGCCTTTTCTGCCCTTGGTGCTCTTTCCTTGCTGACGTTCAGAAGTTGCCTCAGCTCGCTTAGAACGTTCGGCTTTTTTCGCTTGTGCACTGGTGGCAAGCCCGGCTTTAACCAGCTGATCTCTCAGACTTTGAGACACGACTATCTATCTCCTTTCTCGGTTGTCGCAGTTTACGACATCTCAGGCAAGGTTAGCGGCCTTGGTAAACTGGTGGTCTCTTCTCAATAAAGGCCTGCATTCCCTCCTTGGCGTCTGCAGTACGCGAGCAAAGGATCTGGTTACGGTTTTCAATCGCAATGGCGGCCTCCAGCCCTGGCGCATCAATGGCGACGTTGAGCCCTTCCTTCGTCAGCCTAAGACCCATTGGCGACGCGAGCAGCATATCCTGGGCATAGCGATTAGCCGCGTCGACAAGTTCAGTCTCAAGCACCACCTCCGAGACTAGGTTGGTGCGCAGGCTGCGTTGGGCATCTATAAACTTACCTGTAAGCATCAGCTCCGAGGCGATAGAGGTGCCGACCAAGCGCGGCAAAAAGTAGCTGGTTCCCATATCACAGGCTGACAGCCCTAGTTTGATAAAGGCCGCATTCATTTTGGCGGTGTCTGCGGCTATCCGCACATCGCTAGCGAGCGCGAAAGCAAAACCGCCACCGCAGGCGGGCCCTTGAATCATGCTGATGATGGGCTGCGGACAGCGACGCATCTTTATATACACCTCGGCCAAATAGCCTTGAAAGCCCATACCCGCGCCGAAGGGTCGGGGCACTGACGCGTCACTGGCGGCCTTGATGTCAAGGCCCGCACAGAAAGCCTTACCCTTACCGCCCATAACAACGACACGGGTTTGATCATTCTCCAGAAGCTCATCGAAGTAGTGACGTAGCTCCGTCACCATGGGCGTGGTAATCGCGTTGAGCTGGTTCGGCCGGTTAAGCCATAGCGTGTCAACGGCTCCGTCCCGCTCAACAATTAGGGTTTCGTAATCACTTATCCGCATATTTTTCTCCCGCAAGCGCGCAAGCTTAAGCAGCGAACTGCATGAATGCCACCAGGCGTGTGGCCAAGAGGCGCTTCAAGTCCCGCGAAATTTTGTTAGCGTTGGAACAGGATTGATAAGTGAGCCGAGAATGATGAGTAAGGAATCGGGTATCGAGCTAAACGGGCTGCATCACCTAGCCCTGGTCTGCAAGGACATGCAACGGACTGTGGACTTCTATACCAACAAGGTTGGACTGACACTGAAAAAAGGTTTCGATCTGCCCGGTTACGGTCAGCATTTCTTTTTCGATATGGGTGGCGGCAGCGAGTTGGCCTTTTTTTGGTTCAATGACGCTGAAGCCGCACAGCCCGGGGTGGCCGCGGTGAAAAACATTGTAGGTAGCCGCCAGGGCAATATCAGTTCCGCCCACGGCTCGATGAATCATGTGGCATTCAGCGTTGCTGCGGACAAAATCGTCGCCTACCGCGATCAGCTAGTGGCCCGCGGTGTCGAATGTACTCCCATTGTCGATCACAACGATGTGGTCACAGGGTCTGACGCTGGCGAACATGCCCAAGCGCAAAATAAACCGTGGCTGCAGTCTTTCTACTTTTTGGACCCAGACGGCATCATGTTGGAGTTTTGCGCCGACCTGCAGCCTGGACTTGGGCATGCCGATCTGCCGGTTAATGCCCAAGGGATCAAGAGCGATGGCAGCCAGATAACCGGGATTAGTCCTCGCCCAACGCCTCCTTAGATTCATTCGCGGCAGTGCCGAAGATACCCTTGGCCATCAGCGAGGTTTCTAGCCCCCGACGATACTGATACACATCTGCCCGCACCTCATGGGCGTATCGATTCTCTGGTTCTGCCTGCACTGCCATCTCCGCCAAATGACAGGCGAGCCGGGGGTTTGATTCTTTGAGCACCTCAGCGCGCTCTGCCAGCGCCAAGGCTCCTCCCGCCATAAGCGCTATTTCCTTGGCAAGATCCTCATGCTTGGCGGGTTTCAAGTGCGCGGGATTGCCGTCATACCAGCCGCCATATAGGCGCCAAATATTGCGTACCACGAATTCCGGCTCGTCATAGGTGGGCTGCATGTAGGGCTTTTCTAAATAGGACGGATCAAGCTTCACCTCGTGCACGATGTCGTCCAGACGCATACCTTCGTTCATTCGCGCTACGGTTTCTTGCACCAAAAACTCCAGAGCCTCGGCGACATCGGTCAACACGCCCTTTATGCGCTCCCTGCCTGCGATAGGGAGACCATGTGCCGGCAAAAACAGCTCCACATCCTTGTCTGCCATTGCGCGCATGGCCGCCGCCCACTCAGCGGGGAAGCGCTGCACTTTTTGTGGGTTACCGGCATTGGGAAAGGCCCAGATCAAAAAGTCGCCCGCGCATATGGCTTTATGCTCTGGAATGTATGACCAGGTGTGATCGTCGGTTTCGCCTTTGGCGTGGACAAGTTCAATGTCGAGACCACCAATTTGCAGATCCATGCGTTCTTGGTAGGTCAGATCGGGCTCAGCGGAGCTGGGAGGCAGAAATCGCTCATTCTCAGTGCTCACGTCATAGCCGCGCCGGGCTACCGAACCGAACTGACGCTTATTGATGGCCAGGTTATAGCCATTGGTCGCATCGTATCGGTCAAAGCGCGGCTTAATGTTTTCATGCCCCACCACTCTCGGGCGTGGGTGACCACGCTCCTGGGCGTCGCGGAGAAACGTGCCGCACCCACCCACATGGTCCATATGACCATGGGTATAGACCAAACTGTGAAATGGGTCTTTTGACCAGTTGCGCACTGCATCCACTACCCGGCCCGAGCCCTGCAGATTGCTGGTATCGAAAACCACCAAACCTTCGCCGGTTTTAAACAAAATCGAATGAGAGAATGCTTCCACCATGGCCACATCGTCAGCCAGTTCTGACAGCTGGAAATTGATGCGATTGAGCGGTCCGACCTCGTCGGTGCCGATTCTGCCGTCGATCACGTCTGCGCTGAGCTGCAGAAGGTTCGTCATGTCGCGCTCCTCTTGGACGGCTCTTGCCGCCTGATTATCCAGTTGAGAATACCCTCGGCCGTCACCTCGCCTTGAGCATCCATGAAAAGCCTGTGAGAGTGAATCGCGCCTCGCCAAAGTTCGATCCAGCAGGTCAGCACGCTCTCGCGAGTCGCCCCATTCAAGCCTCGCACCACGCGCAAGCCCGTTTGGCGGCAAAGAACACTGCCGTCTGTTTGCGCATTTAATACGACTTCATCACCCATGCCGAGCATCATGGCCTGAAGAAATTGGGCCGCATCCATGACCTCGCCGTCCACGCCACCAACGCGCTCAGCCATCACCCGGTAATGCTGCAATCCGGTTAAAAGCGCAGCTCGCTTACCCAGTTCTTCCGCTCGCTGTCGACCTAGAACCTGCACCAAACTGGCGAGTCCGTTGCGAACGTAATCTACCGAGTAATTCCGGTTGGCCTTGGCCAAACGCTCGGCGCTCCATTGACTGTCGGGAGGTGACGGTTGCTCCGAGGAATCGAAATTGGGCACTGGTTCATCAGGCATGAACCGCAGGCGCTGGTCCGGTGCAAGATCGTAATCGTACTCTGCGAAAAAGCCGCAAAGACCAAATTGGCCGGTCACGTCCTCGGATACGCACACAAAGCCTAAACGCGGGTTATTTAGGCTGACACCATTCTGGGCGTACCAGCCGTGCAAGAATCCCCGACCGGCCTCCATGGGAATACCGCAAATCGCAGGGCCAGCATACATCCAGCGAGGATATCGAAAACGCACCCAAGCCTTCGTATCGGACTCCTCCATGTACTCTACCGACACACCACCAACGCCGTTGGACAGCACGTGATACTTGGCGCAGGCGATTGCCGGCGGTAGGCCATCGAGGCCTAGTTTGCTAAAACTGGAGAGGAATTTTTCTTCGTGCTGGCGTCGAAAGAGGCGAAACATCCAGTCAAAGACAGTGTCCCGACTCTCCTCGACGGCCACCATCAGCTGTAGGCCCAGAAAGTACTGATGGTGCAGCTGGGCCTGTGCAGCGATCGCGTCGGCTTCGCTGACCTTATTGTTTTCCGTCATCTCTAGATACGCTGACTAAGCCAACTGCCGATCATATCAGCGACATCGTCTCGCGCACCGTCAGGCTCCTGCAGATAGTGATCGCCGGGGATCATCTCGAGATACTTGTCGCTGGCGCCCAATCCTTCGTAAATGGTCTTGGCATCAGAAGGAAATACACCCGTATCGCCGTCACTTTGAATGACCAGCGACGGCGCAGTGATACGCGGCAGGTGCATGTCTGCTTGACACCAAGACTCGGTCAGACTCCACATCGACAGCCATGTACGCAGCGTATTTGTCAGACCAATACCGCGAGGACTGTAGTTGGCGGTTTTCGGGTCTCCTGCGTAGCACAGGCCCACCTTGCGCTGGGACGGATCAATACTCCCGTCCATGAGCCTGGGATCTGCCCATGTGCGGTAGACGTTAAAGGCTCGATCGTTCATCCCCAGACTTTCGATGCGCGATAGTTCATCGTGGCACCAACGGGTGATGCGATGATTGCGCTCGACCTGGGCGACTCGATAGCGGGCAATGAAATCTGGGCTATAGGGCGGACTATGCTCAGGGTTGTACATATCGAGATCTGGGATAACGCTGAACGGATCGCTTTCGTCGGCAACAGCAGGATCGAACCACGCCGTTAACACCTCGGGACGCCCGCCATGGGCGCAGAGCGAGACATAGAAGTCTGCGGTCTTCAGTTCCCGCAGCGCCCGGGGTATTTTGAGTCCCGGAGTAGCCTGCATGGTGACGCCAATGGATTGGGACTGATAGGCAGCCATCAAGGAGCCACCGCCCGAGTTGCCGAGCAGCACCACTACATCGGCGCCAGCCTCAGTCTTTAACCAATCAACGCCGGCGCCAATATCAATTAGCGCATGCTCCAGCAAAAAAAGGGTTCATTACCTCGAAATCGCGTATTCCAGCCAAGAAATCCAAAGCCTCTGGCTGCCATTCGCTCGGCTAAATAGTGCTCGCTGAAATCTACGTTATAGTGCGTGGCGATAAAGGCCACCTTGGGTACAGACGCCTTGGGTCGGTAGTACAAACCCTGACAGGTTCTAAATCCCGCCCCGTTGCGTCTCCCTGTTGCTGAATCTAGTGAGACAAATTTGCGTTCTACGGCACCCATAATGTTTCCTAGCTAACCATATGCGTTTAGGCGCAGCCTTAACTATCTTCTTGATCGATAGAGCCACTAACGTTGGTATCGAGTGTAATCACTACGAGCTTGCCGTTAAGCCAATCCGGCACTTTGGTACGCAGTCGAGCAAAAATATCGTCAATGTAGGCCTGATCATCCAATTCGACCTTTGCGTTGCCAACAAAAAAGTTGTCCTTGAATCAGCATCTAAACCCGCTGGCCTTCGCCTCGAAAGGCTCGCCACCAGAAACCGTCAATGCCAACAAACACCGAGTCGCCTTCCCTCAGATAATTCACCGGATAAACCGTGCCGTCCGCCAATGTCATGACCATGGTTTCTAGGGCTCGCTCGCTGCTTGGATGCAGCTGGATTTCGCTGATCACTCTGGCGTTCATGCGCTGTGTTGACCAGGCCAGTAATCCGGTTAGCACAACGGCGGTTAAGACAAGCAAAACATAGCGTTTACGCAATACTCTCTCCTGGTTAGCTATCCTCCCTCTATACGGGGAATTAGAAAGACCTCTGCATCTGCCGGAATTGGCTGGGTCCAGTCGTCTCGGTAGATTTGGCCGTTGATGGATACCGCTACCCCTCGATCCAGCAGCTGCTCAAAATTAGGGTATCGCTCTGTCAGTGAGACCATGATGTCGGCAATGGTCTCGGCATGGACGCTTACGCTGCCGCCGGGACCATTGTCCAGTTCGAAGGTACTGCTTAGGCTAACTCGCATGTTCCAGAGTATCGATGGCTGCCAATACTCGCGGCGGCGACATAGGTGCATGGGACATGCGAACGCCGGTTGCGTTGGCTATGGCATTGCCGACGGCCGCCAGCGGAGGCACGATCGAGGTCTCGCCCACACCGCGTATACCGTAGGGATGCAGTGGATTTGGCACCTCGAGGATCTGCGTGTCGATAAAGGGTAAGTCAGAACACACCGGAATTCGGTAATCCAAAAACCCAGGGTTTTGTAGACAGCCGTCATCGCCGTAGATGTATTCCTCATTCAGCGCCCAACCAATACCTTGAGTGGCACCACCCTGAAATTGACCCTCAACGTAGTCTGGGTTGATCGCCTTGCCTGCATCCTGCACTACCGTATAACGAATAATGGTCGAACGACCCGTTTCGGGATCGACCTCTACATCGCATATGTGGCTGGCAAAACCCATGCCCGCACCATCGGCTACCACCTCATTGTGGCCCGCAATTGGGCCTCCGGTGCGACCTGCCTTGGCTGCAATCTCTTTCAGGGACAGTGGGGGCAGGTTGCCGTGGCTATCGCCGGTAGCGATGGCCTGACCGTTTTCCCAGATGACATCCTCCTCGGTAATACCCCACATTTTAGCGGCGCGCTGTTTGAGTACACCGATGGCGTCCCGGGCTGCAAAAACAGTCGCCATTCCCGAGGAGAAAGTTCCCCGACTGCCTTCAGTCATGTCGTTATGACCCAGAGACGTGGTGTCGGCGATGTTGGCGCGCACCTGCTCATAAGGAATCCCTAACTCTTCTGCGGCAATCATTGCCATGGAAGAGCGCGAGCCGCCAACATCCACGGTGCCCAGGGTTAAATTCACCGTACCGTCGACGCCGATGTTGAGATCGGTACAGGTCTGCCCACCAATATTGAACCAAAATCCGCAGGCGACCCCGCGACCCTGATTTTTCTTCAGCTTGGCGCGCATATGAGGATGGTCTTTGACCGCCTTAAGCGTGTGCTCGATACCAATGGGTCCGTAAGTTGGTCCATAGGGCGCCAAGGTTCCCTCACGCGCAACGTTTTTCAGGCGCATATCGATCGGAGCCATTCCAATCTCTTTCGCCAACTCATCGATGGTGCTTTCCACTGCGAATGCTGCCATCGGCGCAGAAGGCGCCCGATAGGCGGCCACCTTGGGACGGTTAACGACGACGTCCCAACCAATAGATTCGTTGTTTTTGATGTCGTAGCAGGCAAAAGCCGTCATGCAGCCCAACATTGCCCAGTTGCCGGGAAAGGCACCGCCTTGGTAACGCATCTCGGCAACCGCTGCTGTAATGGTGCCGTCTTTTTTCGCACCCATCTTGACGTCGATCGACGTTGATGAGGTGGGGCCCGTTGCGCGAAATACCTCGTCACGCCCCATCACCAGCTTCACCGGACGGTTGGCCTTGCGAGAAAGCGCCAGCGCCACAGGCTCAACCCAGACATGGGTCTTGCCGCCGAAGCCACCACCAATTTCCGAGGAAGTGACCTTAAGCTTGGCAATATCCAGGCCTAACAGCGATGCACAAACATTGCGAAACACGAAGTGGCCTTGGGTGGTTACCCAAAGTTCCGCAGTACCATCGGGGTTCACTGACGCCAAGCAAGCATGGGGCTCAATATAGCCTTGGTGGGTTTGCTCGGTCTTGTACGACTTTTCAATCACCACATCGGCTTCGGCAAAGCCTGCCTCAACATCCCCGTGGCCCATTTGCGTGCGAGCGGCAATATTGGACGGCTTCGTGGGCTTCGGCTCTATCCCTCGCGTAATGATGCGATCGTGAATGACCGGGGCCGATTCGCACATGGCTGCATCGACATCTGTGACGTGGGGAAGTTTCTTATACTTAACATCGATGAGCTTTAGCGCCTTAGCAGCGGTCTGCTCGTCGACGGCGGCGACGGCTGCTACCGCGTGCCCGTCATAGAGTGCACGCCCCCGGGCCATGCAGTTTTCCAGAATATCAGCCAGACCCTGGTCTTGGCCGGTCAGGTCTGGCAGATCGGCGCTGGTGATAATGGCTTTCACACCAGGCAGCTTTTCCGCCTTGCTGACGTTAATTTTTACAATGCTCGCGTGAGCATGTGGAGAGCGCAGCACCCGCCCAACCAACTGACCCGGAGCACTTGCATCTGCGCCATATCGCGCCTTGCCTGTGACCTTGTCGATACCATCAGGCCGGTTGAAGCGTGTTCCGACGACCTCATAGTTTTTTTTGTCTATGTACTTTTGATCGTGACCCATTGTTTTTCTCCCTATATCCCTTCTTTACCCGAGGCCTAACGGCGCTTTTTGTTGGCTTTGCGCATGTCTTTTGCCGCATCTTGCACAGCGCGCACGATTTTGTCGTAACCGGTGCATCGGCAAAGATTTCCTGCCAAGGCGTAGCGGATTTCGGTTTCATCCGGATTCGGATTGCGATCCAGCAGAGTTTTTGCCGCCACTAAGAATCCTGGTGTACAAATACCGCACTGCAGCGCGGCATGATCGATGAACTTTTGCTGTAGTACATGCAGTTCACCGTCTTGGGACAGCCCTTCCACAGTCGTCACTTCGCGACCTTCAGCCTCCACACCCAACACCAAACAGGCGCAGACCAAGCTGCCATCCAAGGTGACGCTACAGGCACCGCAATCACCGGTACCACAGCCTTCTTTTACGCCGGTAAGGCCAACGCGGTTGCGCAGCGCTGTCATCAGGCTCTCGTCGGTGGGGCAGGCGAACTGGACTGGGTCGCCGTTAACCGTCGTTGAAACTAGGGTTGCGTTACTCATAGGGCACCTCCGGCTCGTTGAAAGGCAATCTTTGCCGCGCGCTTCGCGAGCACACCGGCAACGCGGATTCGGTACTCGACGGTTCCGCGTTTGTCATCGATTGGGTTACAGGCAGCGCTGCAGGCAGCGGCGAGCTTTTCTAAGGCTGCTTCATCAAGCTTGCTTCCCACCAGGGCGCGTGCTGCCCCGGGCACGACCACGGCAGTAGGCGCTACCGCACCCAGGGCCACCTTGGCTTTTTTCACGATGCCGCGCTCTAGCTTCAAACTGATCGCTACACCGACGACGGCAATATCCATCTCCGTGCGCGGGATAAAGCGCAAGTAGGCATCGCCGGTTCTGGCTTCGGGCTTTGGTAGGGTAATGGCCTCGATGACTTCGCCCTTGCCAAGACAGGTCTTGCCAGGGCCTTGAACCACTTTTTCAACCGGTACGGTGCGTTTCTTCTGCGGACCAACGATGACCGCTTTTGCCCCGGCGGCAATCATGGCGGGTACGCTATCCGCGGCAGGTGATGCATTGCACAGATTGCCAACGAGTGTTGCCCGACCTTGTATTTGGTCCGAACCGATCAGGTTGGCCGCCTCTACCACTCCCGGCCAAGCGGCTCTGAGCCCCTTGTGCTGCCCGATCATCGAGCCAGACACCGCCGCCCCAATGACAAAGCCCTTGGCCGACGTTTGGATTTGATCAATCTTGGGAATACGTTTGATGTCGACAACCAAGTCCGGTTCGACCATTCCCATCTTCAACTTCACCAGTAAGTCCGTACCGCCTGCGAGCAGAAAGGCTGCGCCTTTCTCCTTACTAAGCATACCCGCGGCTTCTTTCGCGGATGCAGGTGTTGCGTATCTCATCGTTTCCCCCTCTTTACCTATGTGAATTTCACCTCAAAATAGTCGCAGAAAATGCGTCGCCGTGCACTCTCCAACTGCATTTCTGCCCAGCCGACTACTCAGTGCTGAAAATTGATTTGCGGTCCGCCAAGAACTAACGCAGCTTGGGTCGACGCTCAATCTCGCCGACCGATCCAGACTTGCTTGGAATAAGCGCAGCATCGGCCGTTGCTGTCGAATAGTGCTGTTCCCGCAAAGTGCTTGTTTCCCTCGACAGCGATGCGCCAACCCGTAATTACAAAGACGTCACCGACCACTGGGGCGAGAATTTTAGCCGTCATGCGGCCCAGCAAACCGGTACGAATATCGTCAGCCAGGTAAGCGAACTGACCGGGACAATCCAAGGCCGCCCAAACCACAGAGGTGGGCAAAACTCCCGCGTCATCGCGGAACGCCGCATCCGGTTGCCAAGCCGCAGCAACGCCCTCAAAGCCAGTAACCGGGGCAGCAAAAACTCTCAATCCAACACCCTTGGGCACATCAGCGCCACAGCAAAAACAAACCGGGTGGAACCCCAGCCCCCCGGAGACCACATTCTCGATATGGGGATCCAGTGCTGGACTGTGGGCCTGTGCCGCCAGTGCCTGATCGAAGGAGGGAGGAGGTGGAACCTTAAGCTCGAACGCCGCCGGGATCGCCTCACCAATCAGCACATCACCCGAATGCGCTGAAACCCCTGTGGCCTCTCGCAGGATTTCAAGCGGGACATCTAGGGGTGTCGGTGCACGCAGCGTGGATTCGATACCCCGGGCAGCAATCGCATCGGGTAGATAGCTCGCTAGCATACCGCTGACATATCCGCCGTTCCCCAGACCGGGCGGACCTTGAAACTGCTCCGAAATTTCGACCGTCGTCCGCATATGGCTCTCCTAGGATGTTGTAACGACAAACCGCGGATTATACGAGACGCGGCCTTACTTGACCTATTGATCGTCAACGTCTACAACCGACTCTTCATCGGGGAGGAAATGGTATGACTCATGTCACTGGCTATGAATCTATTCAGGTCGACAGCCTGACGCCGCATATCGGTGCACAGGTAAGCGGTATCGATCTCACGGACGAGCTTTCTAACGAACAGTTCAGCGAGATTTACCAGGCTTGGCTCGACTGGAAGGTTTTGGTGTTTCGCGACCAACACCTCGACGCGGAGCAACATAAGGCCTTCGCCCGACGCTTCGGCACCCTTCACGTGCACCCCATGCAGCATAGCTACGGTGGCGATCCCGAAATTCTGCGGGTGAAGACGACAAAGGACTCCAAATATACGGCAGGTAACGGCTGGCACACGGACGTAACCTGCGACGAGATCCCCCCGATGGCGTCGGCCCTTTACATTAAAGAGACACCCGAGCATGGGGGCGGCGACACATTATTCGCCAACATGTACCTCGCCTATGATCTGCTCAGCGACACCATGAAATCGCTGCTGGCGAACCTGACGGCTGTGCATGATGGAGCGCTACCCTATTTAGGCAACTACAAAGTGGCTCCCCCTGAGGGTGATGCTTACCCGAGGAACGAGCACCCGGTTATTGTCACCCACCCAGAATCCGGCAAGAAAGTCCTGTTCGTGAACAGTGGTTTTACCTCCCACATCAAAGATATGCATCCTTTTGAGAGCAAGGCGCTGCTGAATATGCTCTTCGACCACATCAGTAAAACCCATCGGCTGACGTGCCGAGTGGCCTGGCAGCCAAATACGCTGACGTTATGGGATAACCGCTGTACACAGCACCATGCGGTTTGGGACTACTATCCTGAGAGCCGCTACGGGGAACGCGTGTCTATTTTGGGTAACAGCCGACCTACTGCCTAACTACCGAAACGAGCGGACTGATATCGTTGCGATGCTTACTCGGCCGGGGCGTCTTGTTCGTCCGGTCGCACCAATCGCAGCTGCTCGTTCTCTCGATTATCGCCGAGGCTCAACAAAATTGGCTGCATAAGTTGGGGGATCAGTCGTGAGTAATCGGTATTCGAACCGCGGCTGTCGAGACGCGCCACCCACACCGCGCCATCTCGCGGGTCTGCATATGCTTCCTCTGCTGGGTCATCGCCCATATCGCCCATGCTCGCCGTGGGCTCCTCACGAACCACCAGCTGGAATGTGCGATGATAGGTAATTAGCGTAGCCCCGTGCCTACCGGTACAGGTTCGCCAATAACCGTACCCAGAACAAAAGGTAGGCAGGTGGGAGTGATCGACACGTTGATCCGACGATTCAAACCACCACTCCAAGGCATAGTTTTGATCACTACAGGAGGTATCGAATCCTGCTCGGACAAAGCGCTGCGTTATGGCCTTGCTGGCATTGATGCGCTTGGGGTCAAGGCTGGGTTCATGAACGCAGAACCCTCGACTGGTATCGATCGCAGCTAAGGCGCTACCGTTGAGGTAAGCACTGGGCCCGAAAGAGGCGCAACCGGCACCGATCAGGGACGTTGCGAACAACGTTAAAGCCAAAATTGGGTGTTTCAGCATGGTCTCATCCTCTTGGGCTAAGCTGTGGTGACGTTAGCACCCGTGGCGAAGGTTGCATGCTTTTACTGCAACCTAACTTGACCTTTATTCCACCTTGGCGGTTAGATGGCGCAATGAGCAATACGTTAGAAAAACAATTCGTCACCGACGCATTTCATTGGCGCTGTCGTCATACATGGCGACAGGCATCTGTTAACACGCTTTGGTGTTTGCTTGGCTGCTCTATTGGCGATCTAGGTACCATTGCCTACTTCCAATACACAGGCACCCCCTGGCCCGTTTGGGCGATCATGGCACTTGCGATCTGCAATGGTCTCTTGACTTCAATTGCACTTGAGACCCTGATTCTGCTGCGTCAGATGACTTTTAACGCAGCCCTAAAGACGGCGATCGGCATGTCACTGATCTCGATGATCGGTATGGAGTTGGCCATGAACCTAGTCGATGTGGCCGTCACGGGTGGCGCTATTTTGACCCTCGAAGTGATACCGCTAATGTTGCTGGCGGGATTTCTCGCTCCCCTGCCCTATAACTATTGGCGCTTGAAGGCCTTGGGTAAGGCCTGTCATTGAGCAAATTCTAACCGCCGATTGCCTGTGGCGGGTTGGCTAGCACATAGAGTCTCCAGGAAAGCGTCAGGTGGCCGGCGGTGACGTCGACTAGCTGCAGTCGAGCCTGCTGCAGATCTCGGGCTGAATTCATAACATCGAGCCAGCTTTTTCTACCGGTAAGAAACTGGCGTTGATAAGACTCATAGATCTCTATTGCCGTTCGAGTTGCTTCCTGCAGCGCCGGCAACCGAATTTCGAAAGAATTTAGCAACGCCAGATCAGAGCGCACTTGCTCACGGATCGAGAGCTCGGCACTACGACGAAATGCGAGGGCCGCCGAAACTGTTTCCTGCGCCTCTGCAATGCCTGAATAACTTGAAAGACCGGCACCGAGCTGGCTTCTCACGCCGACAAGCACGCGCGAGTCGGGGCCTTGATTTGCAAACTGCAGATTATTGAACTGGCGCTCGAACCGCAGAAACACATCGGGACGGGTTTGTGCGCGGCGGGTCTTAATTTCGGCTCTCGCGGCTTCTACCTCGGCATCCGCACGTTCGATGCTTGGAGAGTGCGACAACGCGCTATTGACGAGATTGGCCTCGAGTAGCACAAGTTCTTGAGGAAGATTCCGGCGCGCGTTGGCGAGTTCGGACACCGTCAAGCTGCGGCCGCTTAACTCAGAAAGCACGGCGATTGCACTGCGCTCTCTTGCTTCGATTGCCGCGCGGTCCGCCTTCACCGACTGCAGCCTCCCGCTCGCCAGCTGCAGGTCGCTGCCCGTTGAAACCCCACCTTCCATGCGCCTTCGCACGCGCTCAAACAACTTTAGATGACGCTGCTCGCTGGTTTCGAGCGTTTCTTTCTGTAGCGACGCCGTTAGCCACTCGCCATAGGCCTGTACGACGCGAAGCGCCAATTCACGCTGATTTTCCTGCAGAGACGCCTGGGATACACCCAGAGCGGCGCGAGCGCTCGCGAGCCCACCGCTGATCCTTCCGCCGCTCCACAGCGGTTGTTCAAGGCTGAATACCGCCGTTTAGTCGTCACCCTGAAAGTTGCGATCCGCGTCATCTGCGTAGGCTCGCTGATACTCGACTCCAGGTGTGGGAAAAAATTGCCAGCGCGCGGATTTAATCCCTTGCTCCGCGGAGCGGATCTCTGCCCTGCCAGCATCAACAAGCGGGTGCTCCTCAAGCGCACTTTGCAGCAAAGCTTCCAATGACCCAGGCCCGGGAGTCGAGGTTTGCTCAGAATCTGCGGCCACCCCAAATAATGGGCACAGAAACAGACATGCTGCCAAAACGCGGATACCCAGTTGCTTGATCACGAATCACTCCCCGGCTGTCAAAAAGGCGAGGTGCATTTAGTGGTTTGGCTGAGATCGCTGACATTTTTTGCCGACAAACGGACAAAAAAACTGGATGGAAGGTAGGAACGGCCAGGCCGCAGGCAGATTCCAGAGTCTAAAGGGACGGAAAAAGCCGCCCCTTAAGCAGTTTGAAAAACCCTTCTCAAGATCTGCGAGTCACGACAACCGGCATCTGGGTGTAGCCGTTGACAAAGGATGAGAACGTTCGCTCTGGTTCCGCCTGCACTTCAATGGTGTCAAAACGCCGTAGGAGTTCTTCCCACAAGATGCGCAGCTGAAGTTCAGCAAGGCGGTTGCCCATGCAGCGATGAATACCAAAGCCAAAAGACAGATGCTGTCGGGCATTTGGCCGTTGGATATCAAGTCGATCGGGGTCTTCAAATACCGCGTCGTCGCGGTTCCCGCTGGCATACCACATGAGGATTTGATCATTCTTCTTGATCTGCTTGCCGCCGATCTCAATGTCGTGGTTGGCTGTGCGCCTCATGTAGGCCAAGGGCGTTTGCCAACGAATCACCTCTGCCACCATCTGCGGGATCAGATCTGGGTTCGCTTTAAGTTTGGTGAATTCATCGGGAAATTGATTCAGGGCATACACGCTGCCAGACATGGTGTTTCGGGTGGTATCGTTACCGCCGACAATCAGCAGCAGTAGATTGCCCAAGTACTCCATGGGCGATAGATCCTTGGTGTCCTTGCCGTGGGCCATCATGGAAACCAAATCGTGGCCTGGATTCTCCAGACGCTGTGCCTTTAATCGCTGAAAGTACTCAAGGCACTCAAGCAACTCATCACGTCGCTGCTGCGCGCTTTCAATGATGCCGCCAGGCTGTGGAATCGCAAAGGTAATATCCGACCAACGAGTGAGTTTGCGGCGATCTTCAAAGGGAAAGTCAAACAGGGTTGCCAGCATCATCGTCGTCAGCTCAATGGATACAGTTTCTACCCAGTCGAAGGTCTCGCCTACCGGCAAAGCGTCCAGCACGGTGCAAGTGCGTTCACGTATTAACGCCTCCATGTTGCCCAAGTTAGTGGGTGACACAGAGCCAGCGACAGTCTTGCGCTGAACGTCGTGGGTGGGCGGGTCCATGGCAATAAAGGTGCTCATATTGAGCATGCCCTCCGGTAGCTCGGCGCCAACGGGAAAACCCAGCACGATGCCGTGCGCAGAGCTGAAATTTTTCCAGTCTGTATCGACTTTTTTGATGTCCTCGTAGCGGGTCAAAGACCAAAAGCGTCCTGCAATGTCAGTCTCGTTGAAGTGAACCGGATCTTCCGCCCGCAAACGGGCGAAATACTCGTGCCATCGATGCTCACTAAAGAGACGCGCATTGATCGGCAATATATCCTCTAATGCCACATCACTGGCTGCGGGTAATGGTCCCGTTTGTTCAGAGCCCGTTGCCAATGGCGTGCGCGGCTCTGGTGCAGTGTCGTTCTGCTTCTCTGCAGAGATATCGGCTTGCTCACTCATGTGGGCCTCGAATTGTTGGTCTTAGGGCGGCTGACGCAGTAAAAAGCTGCAGCGTAGCTGTTTATTAGGTGCTGCTAAAAAGCCTGCCCAGAACCGATTTCACTGTCAATGCAGAAAGAGGTGCGAGTGCTGGGTTCTTGCATTAACCTGCCATCTCTTAGCGCATTCATCGAAATACCCTCTATGCCTGATCAATCTCGCTTTTTCTTGGCAACCGCACAGCAACGCATTGGCGAGAGAATTGGCGTCAGCCCGTGGGTCTTTATTGATCAGACTCAGGTCAATGTCTTTGGAGAAGTCACACGCTGGCGAACGCCGGGACATTGCGAGCCTGAATACGCCAAAAACACCCCCTACGGCGGCACATTGCTGCATGGCTTTCACGCCATCAGTCTTATTACGCACCTCTACAAAAGCAGCGAGCTATGGCCCGAGGATGGCCGAGACCCATTGAACTACGGTCTCGACAAGGTGCGCATTTTACAGCCCATGATCATCGGTGACGGCATCAGGCTGCGATCTCAAATCACCCTGCTTGATGCGCAACCCAAAAAAGATCGGGGCATGCTGCTAAAGACTCAGCACGACATTGAGGTTCAAGGGCTAGAAGGACCAGCCGTCTACGCCGAATATCTCACCTACTGGCACGCGGCCTAACCTAGGCTTCGCCAGATCACTGTGAACAACGCTCACCCCAGCGCCCGCGGCGGCAGGCTGCAGCGCCCGCCAACTTTGAATGGGTCGCATATTGGTACGTTCCGGCAAATTCTTTATCGGCATGGTCTAACCATGGGAGCACTGGCACTCCTTGTTAGTGCTTCGCCAAACGCTTTGGAATTCATCATCCGCGCCACCGACAGGTTTATAAATCACCCAACGGGCTACCTGATTGCGGGCATCATGTTGCTGGCCTTGTTTGTTTTCTATCAACAAAGAAGGGGCTACCGCAGAAGTCCGCGAAACAATCTGTGGCTGGTATACCTGCTGTACATCAGCGTCGTTGAGGAGCTGACCTTTCGCCTGCTTCTACCCCTGGCAGCATCTAATACCGTCGACTTCTACGTCGCTGTCGTTATCAGCAATTTGATTTTTGCCGCCATTCACTACGTCACTCTGAGGTGGCACTTGCGCAATTGTTTGTTTGTCTTCATTGGCGGCATGGGGTTCGCACATATGCTGGCCAGCCATCAGGATCTGACGGCTGTCATTCTCGCCCACTGGTTCTTCACTTTCCTGAACACGCCCGCACCACCAGGCGGCGACCGACAAGCACAACAATGACAGAGCGCGTCGAGACTTGCGCAGCATCCAAGATTACGTCTCAATAAATAGGGCAGTCATAGAGGGAGCAAGACATGCCGGAATTACAGCTGGAACTCACCAACGACGAATTGCTTAGCACCACACGGGCAGTTCGAAAACGCTTAGATTTTGATCGCGATGTGCCGATGTCAGCGATCAAGGAATGCATGGAGAGCGCTGTGCAGGCGCCATCAGGATCGAATGCTCAAGGCTGGCAATTCGTATTTGTCACCGACAAAGATAAGCGCGAAAAAATCGGCGAGTATTACCGCCAGGCCTTTAGCCAGTACCGCCACATGCCTTTCGCCATTCACAAACTCCACGCAGACAGTACCGATGAGTCTCTAGCGACGAGCCAAGAGCGCAGCGCTTCCTCGGCGGATTATCTGGCGGATAACATGGGCAAGGCACCGGTGTTGATGATTCCGTGCATCGCCGGGCGCATCGATAATGCGGAGGGAGCGAACGCCAGCGCTCAGGCCGGCACCATGGGTTCCATCATTCCAGCGGCTTGGAGCTTTATGCTAGCGGCCCGAGCAAGAGGCATCGGTACCGCGTGGACGACGCTGCATCTTGCGCACGAAAAGGCCGTGGCCGAGCTGCTCGGTATTCCCTTCGATTCCTTCACTCAGGTTGCCTTGATTCCCATCGCTTACACCAAGGGCACGGATTTTAAACCCGCCTACCGACCACCTGTTGAGAGCGTCATGCACATCAACCAATGGTCATCCTAAGTTAGCGGTAAATCGCAGACCCTTTACCGGACAGGGGCACTCAGTCCTTTCCATCTAGAATCAGCTCAGCCAGGCGCTGGCCGTGGGTATTTTGCGGAAAGTGGCCGGCGTCGGGCAGCGGATCAAATCGTGCGTTCATCTGCTCTGCCCATTGACGCCCCCAAGCTTCGGTAAAGACGTCATCAGTACAGCCCCAAATAAAGTGGCAGCCTTTGCCCATGGACGACCAGTTCAACAGCGTTCGATAGTGCAGGGTCTGGGCCGCCGCGTTGCCGTTGTGGTAGTTGTCCACTGGAATTGACAGCGGAAAACGGCGGTAACCGTTAAAGCCTTCGTCGGGTAACCCCTGATAGGGTGCCGAAAATCCTGCGTACATATCTGCTGCGACGCCAGTCAGCTGGGGGTCAGTACCATCGATAAAGGCCGACATGAAGGAGCCGGGCTCCATCAATCCGGCGCTCAGCACCAATAAGAGGCCAATATCCGGTGTTTTTCTGGCAAAGGTGCCGCCTTCATGCCAACCCGAATTCCAGCGTTTAATACCGTCGGAATACTCATACTCGGGGTGATGCAGCCAAGTGTTCATAATTGCCAAGTCCGAGAATCGCTCGGGCATGGTGGCCGCTTGGGCCAGCCCCGTCGGACCACCCCAGTCCTGACAGACCAAGGTGATGTTCTGCAGGTCTAATTCGACGATCAGCGAGGTCAGAATTTCTGTATGACGGGCTATTGTGTACCAGTGAATATCTGTGGGTTTATCCGAACGCCCGAAGCCCATGTGGTCTGGGGCGATACAGCGATAGCCTGCCTCTACCAGTACGGGGATGACATCGCGGTAGAGGAATGACCACGTCGGCATGCCGTGTAGCAGCAACATTACCGGCCCGTCCTTGGGACCCTCATCGAGATAATGCATGCGCAGGTCTTGCCAGGTGTGATAATTCGGCGCGAAGCCAAAGTTCGGCAAGTTCGAGAAGTGTTCGTCTGCAGTTCTCACAAATTGCGTCATCGGGTGCTCTCCCTATTTATTTGTTATTCGTTTTGTCTAAGGCTCTGCGGGCAGGTCTTGTATGGCCTTTTTATTTCTAAAGAGCATTAGCGGTAAGAAGATCAGCGGCAGAAGTTTGTCGTAGTGCATGGGCGTTAGCCGCTGGGCAAGATCGATCAGCTTGGCGTCCATACCAATAAAGATGCGGCTGCGTCGTTTGCGCACACCGTCCAAGATTACCTGGGCCGCGCGACTGGCGTGCATACCATTTTCTCGAAACGCCTTACCCTGCTCCTCATGGGTGGCGTCAGCCCGCCCCAGCAGTCCCGAGGGCGCGCTTTCTCCTTCCCCGCGATTCACTTTAGCCGCGGTCAAAATATTCGTGCCGATGTGCCCGGGATGCACGCAGTGCACCTGTACCGAGGTGCCCTTCATTTCTTTCACCAAGCTCTCAGTAAAACCACGCACGGCAAACTTCGTCGCGTGATAAACGCTCTGGCGAGGCACGGCGATCATGCCGAAGATCGATGATGTATTGACCACAGCGGCCTCCGGGCGATCTTTCAGGTAAGGCAAGAACGCTCGCGTCATGTTGATAACCCCATGGAGGTTTACATCCATGACTTTGTCCCAGTCTGGTTCCGGCATATTGGCAAAGTCCGAGTCAATGGTGATGCCAGCGTTGTTAAAGACCAGATCAACCTTGCCGTGTTGGGCAATCACTTTCTCTGGGAGGGCTTTGATTGCCTCCTCGTCACCGACATCTAGCAAGTGGCTTGATACCGCGACGTTGTAGTTTTTCAACATTCTTGCCGTGCCGGCGAGAGTGTCCTCGTTGACATCGCAAATCACCACGTCGCAGCCTGACTTAGCCAACAATACGGCTAAGTATCGGCCCATTCCTGAACCCGCGCCGGTGATTACGGCTACCTTTGACATAAAATCTCGCATATCACTCTCCTACCGATATTCAGTTTGCAATTTATAGGCTCTGCCAAGAACCATGTACCCTTTTGGGCACACCTGAATTCAAGACTGCTGGCTCGTTATTTCAGAGCGAAGGCCCACTGGTACTCGCGTGCATCAAGTAGATACCTCGCCTTAGTACTTGGCGTCCATGAATCGTCTCCGCCAACACCCATATGAAAGCCATCGATACACAGATGCAAGTGCGATTCGCTTACCAGTTGGTGGTCGTGGGTAGCCGTCTTGAGTTGCTCGAAGCCATACGGGCTTACGCTGAAGTGAAAGTGGCCCTGCACGCTGATCTCTCCCACCTGAAGCCGAGACACATCGCATCGCAATCCATTTTCACTCGGAAAAATATAGGGGGTATGCATTTGCGCCACTGGGGCATGCCAGTCACCGACGTCGGCGCTGGTTAGGCGGTCTGGATAATTCTCGTGTGGCCCGCGACCAAACCAGCGTATCTCGTCAACGGGGTTTACCTGCAGATGAGCCCCAACTCTGGGCAGCGGCGGCAGATGACCGGCGACGATAAGCTCGACGCGAACGTTTAGCTGGCCATCAGCGCTGAACTGATGAATCCAGCGGCTCTGAATGAGCGGTTTCTCTTCATGGTAATAGGCGTGGGTCGCGATCACTGAGTCGCCCGCTGCACTGATCTGCAAACACTGATGCTGCAGCTCAAACAAACCCGCCGCCTGCCAACGAGCCAGCCACGAGCGGGGATCTAACCGACCGGCTTCGCTCACGCCGATATCGTTGTCCAGGGGTGCCCGCAAAAAATTATCCCGCAAAGGGCTTACAAGCTGTTGCCTGCCATTCTTCAGCCAGCTGCGCAGCAGACCGGAAGATCCATCAATCACCCAGTTACTGTCACCTGCGGTCATCGCGAAACCCTCAGGCGTGTCCTCAATCAAGCCACTCGGCGTTGGCACGTTGAAAGGCTTGGCCTGACCCGCAAGCTTAAATTGCCAGCGCGCGATCTCGTGATTCGGTTCAGACCAGGTCGTGGCTCTTGGCTGCTCAATCCATAGGTTGAGCCAGCTAGTGTCACTACTGAGTTCTTCATCGCCTAACAGGGTGAGCTTCTGACTGCTTCCTGGCTCAAGGGCCAGGGCATAGTCACCGCAGGCGAGCACTCCGGCTTCATTCACATACTGCCAATACACATGCTCATTGTCGGTTGGACGAAATGCATGCTCGCTGGTAATCCGCACGCTGACACCACCTCGCATGCTCAGCCGCGCCGTAAAGGGTTGTTGGCAGCGCTTGGCTTCCAGCAGCGTAGGGTGCGCAGTTCGATCCGGGAACACCAAGCCGTTAATGCAGAACTGACGGTCATTGGGCACGTCACCGAATTCGCCGCCGTAGGCCCAAACCACGCGACCATCGCTGAGGGTTTTGTGTAACCCCTGATCGACCCAATCCCAAATAAAGCCGCCCTGCAGCCTTGGAAAGCGTCGAAAAGCATCCCAATAGTCTGCAAAATTTCCCAGGCTGTTGCCCATGGCGTGAGCGTACTCGCACAAAATCAGCGGACGGTTTTCGTCGCCCAACCCTGCCCACTTAATCAGCCCGGGCTTGGGGCCGAGATCCGGGCCTTGAGGCATGTCGGTATCGGTGCGGGCATACATCGGGCAAATGATATCGGTCGCCGACGTCGCCGAACCGCCCCCCTCGTACTGAATCAGCCGGGAGGGGTCTGCGCGCTTGGTCCAGTGATACATGGCATCGTGGGCGGCACCATAGCCCGACTCGTTGCCTAGGGACCAAAGGATAATACTGGGGTGGTTAAAGTCGCGGGCCACCATGCGCGTCATGCGCTCCAAAAAAGATGCCGCCCAGGCCGGATCATCCGCCAGCGCACCCATGGGCGTCATACCATGAGTTTCGATATTCGCCTCATCGACCACATACATACCCAGCCGATCACACAGTCGGTAAAAACCCGGTTGGTGCGGATAGTGCGAGCAGCGCACGGCATTAAAATTGTGCTGCTTCATCAGGCACAGGTCCCGTTCCACATCGGCAAGCTGTTCAAAGTGGCCTGTGGAGGCATCGTGTTCGTGCTTGTTCACACCGCGAATGAGCAGTGGCTGACCATTGAGACATAGTTGACCTGCAATAGTCTCCACCCTTCGGAAGCCAACAGCACAGGCTTCAGCCTCAATCAACTGGCCATCTCGGTTGAGCAGCGACACGGTTAGTCGATAAAGCGCTGGCTCCTCGGCACTCCAAGCCTGGGGTGAGGTAATGGATTGGGTTATCTCGCAGCGATTGGCATACGCGCCTTTTTCATCGATCTGCCGCGTGCCCAAGCCTTGGGGGGGCATGGTCATCACCGGGCGGGAAAAATCATTCGCGTCATAGAGCGAGAAGGCTATCTGACAGTCTTGGGCACCCTCGGTGACCACCTGAACATCCAGCACACCGTCTACATATCGATCATCCAAACTCGCGGTGACGCGAAAATCCGTGATGCGAGCCTGGGGTTTTCGCAACAGCGAGACAGAGCGAAATATGCCGCTAAGATTCCACATATCCTGGTCTTCAAGATAGCTGCCGTCGCAGTAACGAAAGACGACAAGCTTTAAGGAGTTTTCGCCGGGGCGCAGATACGCCGTAAGATCAAACTCCGCGGGCAAGCGACTGTCCTGGGAGTACCCGACCCAAGACTCGTTACACCACAGGTAGAACGCACTATCTACGCCGTCAAAAACCACCCGCACCTGCTCATTTGCAAGCCAATCGTTGGATAGTGTGACGGTGCGCTGATAGCAGCCCGTGGGATTTTGTTCTGGAACCTTTGGCGGATCACAGGGAAACGGATACTTAACGTTGGTGTAAATGGGGCGGTCAAAGCCCTGTAGCTGCCAGTGTCCTGGCACCGCGATGGTTCCCAACGTTTCGGTTTGCGACGACCAATCATCAGGCACGTCGAAAGGGCTGGGGAAAAGTTCAAAGTACCACTGTCCATCTAAACTGATGAGCGAGTCGCTGGCCTCTTCGTCCCGAGCCGCCCCCTCACTGCGCCAACTGAATAGCGGCGTATGGGCAGGCATTCGACCTTGTGAAGTAATTTCCGGCGTTAACCAAGCCCGGTGAGTTTTAAAATCCATGGACGCACCCTGTTGCTCAAGCAAAAAATAAGAGCGCCAGCCAGCCCGACAGAACTCACAGATTCTATGAAGAAGCCTTAAACTGGTGTTCCCCTATCTTATTCGATCATACCCAAAAAGAGTCGAGCAGATGCAGCATGGCGCCACATACCCAAGCCTCGCAGGTCGAGGCATCTTCGTTACCGGTGGTGCTACCGGCATCGGCGCAGCCTTGGTTCGCGCCTTCACCGCGCAGCATGCGCTGGTAACCTTTGTCGATTTCCAGCAGGCCGAGGGTGAAGACTTGGTCGCCGAGTTGGACGGCAAACCAACATTTCGATGCCTTGATGTCACCAATACCGAATCCTTACAGCAGGCTATTACTGAAGCCAACGAACGCGTGCCGCTTGGGGTGCTTATTAACAATGCCGCCAACGACATGCGTCATGCGCCGGGCGATATGTCTGTGAGCCAGTGGCGCGATAGTCTGGCGATCAATCTCGACGCCGCTTTTTTTGCCGCCCAGGCTGCAGCACCGGTAATGGCTGCCAACGGCGGTGGCTCTATCATCAACTTCAGTTCCATCAATGCGACCCTTGGGCCGAGCAATATGCCGGGCTATGCCAGCGCAAAGGCAGGCCTCCTTGGCATGACTAAGGCATTGGCCAAGGATTATGGCGCCGACTTTGTAAGGGTGAATGCCATATCACCTGGCTGGGTAGTGACTCAGCGACAGCTTGATACCTGGCTGACGCCAGAAGAAGAGGCCGCCTGGATGACCCAGGTAGCGCTTCCCCAGCGATTGATGCCGGAAGATGTTGCCAACCTCGCCCTCTTTTTGGCGTCAAATGACAGTCACATGATTACCGGCCAGAACTTCACCATCGACGGGGGTCGAACCTAGTCGAGCCCGCACAAGGTGCCTAACACTCCTCAATCTTGACGCGAGGAAGCGCCCTGTTCACCCGCAAATTACTGCGCGCAGGCATACGCAAAATTGCGCAGTGATCTGAGGGTTTCTTGGTACGGCTCGGGCGCAACATCAGGAAAACTCAAATCCCCCGCGTGATTTGTGGCCGGAACAACACGCGCCGTTGCTGAGTTACCCGTCGCGAGCAACTTACGAAAAAACACCAGGCCCTCATCGCGCAAAGGATCAAGCTCGTTAACGGATATGATGTGCGGTGGCAGGCCCGCTAGCTCCTCGGGCGCGGCGTGATAAGGCCAAGCCAAGGGGTTGTGCGCATTGAGCAGATCCGGGTCGTAGACCTTCACCAAGATGCTCATCAGTGAGCAATTGAGGGTATAGCCATCGTTTTCCTGCAGCGACAGCAACTGTGTCGGTGGATTGGCATAGCCGCCAAAAATGTAGGGACACATGGCGTAGACGCCCTGAATACTGCCAATACGTCCATCGCGTTTCGCCTGGAGCGTGGTCGCCAGAGCCAGGTTGCCGCCGCCGGACTCACCGGACATCACGATAGCAGAAATACCTAACTCGTCGCGATGCGCATCGGTCCACTGCAGCGCGACGTCGCAGTCATTCAACCCTGCAGGAAACGGATGGTTGCCCAACTTGCCCGCGCCATTACGAAATTCCACTCCCACGACGATCAGACCACTTTGCGCCAATGCATTGCGAAGGCGCACAAAATTCGGGTCTGCGGCAGTCAAAAACACCATGCCGCCACCATGAGTGTGAAAGATACAGGGCAAGGGCCCGTCGCGATTTATCGGCCGGTGAATGTAAAGCGTAATGTCGTTGCCATCGACGCCCTGAATAACCTCTTCGTACTGATGAACATCACTGAAGTCTGGCATCGCCGCCTCTGCCAGGGGGTGCGCCAGCGCAATTTTGGATTCGATTTGCTCGCAGAGAGCCAGGGCACCTTCATAGGAAGCGGTAGAGTCCAGCGGCTCAATCCCATCTAAAAGATCACCCGCAGCGGTCAGTAAACTGGCAACGCGCGGATCCATTCTTGGATCCGTCAACAGGGTCATATTTGGGTCGCCCAGACGACCGGGTAGTTGTTCTTGCATAGCGCTGCCTCCTCGAAGAAAGATCATCATGCCGAATTACGGCGCTTGCAAAAACCCTAGAGCAGTGGAAAACGGCGGTTTTTATGTGCTATCTAGGTGCTCGGATAAAACGAGAGGGTCGCATGGGAACTGTACTCACTGCTCGGCAGCACGCCGAGACCATGACGCAATATGTCGCCGAGGGGATTGAACGCGCCAAGGCGTTGGGCAACCGTGGTCCGCTAAGGCTGGACTCGAACGGCAAGCTGACACCGGACATTCTTGACGCCTACAACAGGACGGGTTTTTACATTTTTGAGGGCGCCATCAAGCAAGATGAAATTGATCTGCTCAGGGCGGATATGGAGTGGTTGCTGGATCGCGCCCCAGTCGACAACGGCGCCGAGGTCGATCACCAAGGTCGGCCGGCATACGGTCAAGATTTTGCTCGTCCCGTGTACTCCATGATCCAGCCGCTGGCGGACCCATGGGGTGGTACCAAGGCACTTAACGGCAGGCACCCAACCCAGATGGCGCAGCCTGTTGCTGCTGATCAGCCGCCGCATAAGGTTGTCTTCATTATGACCGGCATGTGTCAAACCATGCCCAGTGGTCTGCGTCTATACGGGCACCCTGACCTACTTTCTGTGGCCGCCTCCATCAATGGCGATGACTTTGTTCCCTATAACGACGCCATTTTCATTAAACAGCCAGGCCGAGGCGGCTCAGTATCTTGGCACCAAGACGGCGTTACTCACTGGGAAAACCCAAGTTGGGATTCCAGCATTCACGGCTTCAACTTTCAGGTACAGCTTTTCGATACCACGGCGCGAAGTTGTCTGTGGGTGGTACCCGGCACCCACAAAGAAGGCAAGATCGATATCAAGGCGCGAGTCGCCGCCAACCAGGGTGTCGAGCAGCTGCCGGATGCAGTGCCGCTGTATTGCAGCGCAGGGGATGTGACCATTGTGAATCGACAAGCCCTGCACGGCTCCTTTGCCAATACGTCAGACGATCTGCGCATTTCGCTCACCTTTGGTTTTCATAAGCGCAGCTCGGTACTCGGTGCCGCCGGCGCGTTAAGCGAATCTGAGTCCGTGGTTTACGACGCAGCGCGTATCGCCAAACGCTCAGAGGTGGTAAGTGTGGCAATAGACGCCCGGGCAAAGTTTTACCCCGAGGAAACGCGTTTTCACTATCAGCCTCTCGCGAGCCAAGAGGAGGAGCTGCGCTTTAGTGACGAGACGTGGCAGCGTGTGATTAAAGACTACAACCTGAACGATTTGTCGATTTAGACAGGATCTTTCTATCGAGCACAAAAAACCGCCCTGACAGAGGTCGAGGGCGGTTGCCTTTTCAGTTGGTTCTAGCCTTTGGCGATATTGATGATTTTCTGCTGGGTAAACTCCTGCAGGCCCTCTTGACCCAACTCGTTGCCCAGGCCAGACATCTTGGCACCACCAAACGGAATGGTTGGGTCAAGCTCCGCATGCTTGTTGATCCACACTGTACCGCTATCCATCTGCTCTGCCAGCGCGTAGGCGCGCTCGGGACTTGCCGACCAAACCGAGCCACCAAGACCCCAAGCTGAAGCATTGGCGCGTTCTACCGCCTCACTCTCATCGGCAAAACTCATGACAGGTAGCACAGGGCCAAACTGCTCTTCGTCCACTAGGCGCGAGCCTTCCTTGATGTCACGCACAATCGTAGGACGAATGAAGTAGCCGGGCTTGTCGGGAAACTCTCCGCCGGCAATGACGTTGCCGTCCTGCTTGGCTTCTTCAATCAGAGCTTTAACTTTGTCGTACTGCATCTTGTTATTCAGCGGACCCAGCTTGGTGCCCTGCTCTAGGCCGTCGCCGATGACGGTGTCGTTAGCAATTGAGGCCAACTCTTCGCACACCTCGTCGTAAATATTCTCGTGAACATACAACCGCTTCATGGCGATACACACCTGACCACTGTTTTGAAACGCACTGTCAAAAAGCTTTTGCGCGGCTTCTTTCGGATCGACATCGTCTAGCACGATACCCGCATCGTTGCCGCCAAGCTCAAGGGTAATGCGCTTCAATAAACCCGCAGCACCTGCCATCACCTTGGCGCCGGTTTCGGTTGAGCCAGTGAATGAGATTTTGCGCACATCCGGATGCGCGGTCATTGGAGCACCCAGATCGTTAGCATCGGTAATAAAGTTAATTACGCCTGCAGGGAGGATATCTTGAATAAGTTCCGCAATGCGCAGCGTGCTCAGGGGCGTTGTCGGTGCGGGTTTGATGACTAAGGTATTGCCCGCAATCAACGCAGGGGGCAGTTTGAATGCCATCAAGATCAGCGGAAAATTCCAGGGTACGATGGCTCCGACGACCCCCAACGGGTTGCGGTGCACTTCCACCCGTCGGCCCTCGCTGTCTTCCAGCACCTCGACCGGCAGATCGAGGGAGGTGAAGTAACGACAGAACGCTGCCATGCCATAAACTTCCACAGTGGCATCTTCAATCGGCTTGCCCTGCTCCTTCGTCAGCAGTTGCGCAAGTTCAGCCGCATTGGCTTCGACAACGTCAGCGATTTTCAGTACTGCAGCCTTCC